>JAGLDB010000110.1 GCA_023145935.1 Candidatus Sabulitectum sp.
GGAACAGTTGGCCGGGAACTGGCTCAGACGGAAAGGGACAAAAGGGCGATCAGGGAACTGGAAGCAAAGTTTCGCCCTGAATTTCTGAACAGAATCGACGAAGTTATCATTTTTGATTCGCTCACAAGGGAACAGATCCGGGGAATCGTTGTAATTCAGATAGAGAGGTTGAATGCTGTTCTTGCCGGGCAGAACCTTTCTGTCTCTGCGTCAGACAGAGCAATTGAACATCTTGCAGAGCTGGGCTATGATCCGGCCTACGGAGCGAGACCGTTAAAGAGGGTTATTCAGAGAGAGGTACAGAACAGACTTGCTGAAGCAATTCTTAGAGGAGAGGTTTCTGAAGGCAGCTCTCTCAGAATAGATCTCGATGGTGATTCTCTGGTATTTATACCTGAATAGATCACGGGACAGTGCCCTTCGGGATTTGCTCCCGAAGGGTGCTGTTAACCGGGATTAAGACCTACTGCAATTAACGACCTTGCATTGGTGAAGCCATGCTTTTTCAGATGAATCATTGCTTCTTCTCCCAGTTTTACAAGCCTGTTATTACCTTTCCCCCTCCGGCTGTATGACTTGAAGGTTATGTCCAGATATTCCATAAGCTTGGAATCGAAAGGATCGCCGCTTAGATCTTCAGACACATAAAATTCAAGATCGATCAGACCAACCCTCTTTATAAAATTCCTTAATTCATTCTGAGTGAAAACAGGGTTGTGTACTGTTCCGTTCTCTGAATCTGTTGCTGCCCACCAGTTGTGCAGCAATGTATGAGTATGCTGCGAAGAAGTTTGATTTCCGTCACAGAACATCTCTGTTACAATGAAGTACCCTCCGGGAGCAAGGGTGCGCTTCATTTCCTGCAGAACGATCTCAGGTTCTTTAAGGTGATGAAGAGAATTCGAAATAGCAACAGTGTTGAATGTATTGTTCTGAAATGCAAGCAGAGACCCATCCATGGCAGAGGGAGTTATCTTTCTGGATTTTCTTTCCTTCACCATACTGATCAGTGACAAAGCTGCTGTATCAACTGCAACTATCAGACTGCAGGCGGTGAAACAGTGTTCCATTGTAAAAGCAAAATTACCCTTTCCTGTGGCAACATCAAGCACTTTTCCACCGGGCATTTTTTTAAGAAGCTTCTCAGTAACTGTTTTTGTAGCGGTCAATGCTCTCTCCCGTAATTTGATACAATTTTGTCTTTTGGGTATTTGCGGTTCTTTGGACTATACTAACAGTTATTCATCCTGAAACGCATGTGGAGGCAGGTATGACAAGATACGGATGTTTCGAGATCAGAACCAGTTGCAGAAGCTGTGGACATCCAATTCCAGTGAACGACCCGCAAGGGTCACTTACATGCACAGCCTGTTTTGAAGAGATGGTGTTGTCTCCTGAACGAATAGCTGGATTTCTCAATGATTTTGAAGAGGATTATGAAGGCTTAACAGAGGGACAGGGCCAGGGTGGCACTCTTATGGGCGGCGATGGTACTTTCAAGTACAGCTACTGGCGACTGAAACCCCGTTGTTCTTCCTGCGGGACCGCTCTTCCCATCCCTGAAGAACCCGGTGTTTCCACAGTAAGATGCAGCAATTGCAATCTCGAGTATTTTGTCTATCCAGTTCCGGAGCAGCTTCAGAAAAAGGTATCTTCTGCCAGGCTCTGCTTTACCCTTCAACCTCCACCCGGCAACAGTGCATCCGGTGAATTGAAAGTGGATGATGCTTCGCTGAAACCGGTAGTTATGTCCTGTCCTCAGTGCGCAGCTGCCCTCGCTGTTTCATCAGTGAGCGAGAGAATAATGAAGTGCAACTACTGTAATTCGGAAGTTTATGTTCCAGATGCCATCTGGAAAAGGCTTCATCCTGTGGCAAAGACTGAGGAATGGTTTGTCAGTTTCGAAGGTCAGACCAGTGCTCAAATTCAGGCATCAAGAAGATTGAAAGACCAGAAAGACCAGAGGAAGGAGCTTAAGGCGCGAAGAGTGAGCAGCTCTACAGGAACCTTCCTGGCCAGATTCAGGCCTCTTTTGAAGTACCTGGGAGTGGTTGTAGTATCTCTGGTGATCGTCATGATCCTGTTTCTTGCTGGCGGACACAGTTTCAAGAAAGTGCTGAGAACCGTATCGGAGCTGGGCGGAGTGGTTCTTTGGATATCAGTTGTGATCATTCCAGTGGGATTTGCTATCCGGTCTGCGTTCTTCGCTAGATTCGGTAAGGGCAAAGGGTGCAAACAGGCCATGAGGCATTTGGCTGATAAGCATAACTGGAAGCACGGATCAGCTGAGTACAACAGTTCTGTTGGCTATATAAATGCCAGCTATCTGGGAAGGGATATCGAGATTGATCCCGGGGATGATTATGCCATCGAGGTTGAGATACACGATTCTCCTTTTTATCTGAACACAGAGGCTCCCGGGTATCCCGGTGATGAAGTGCAGAGGTTTACCACAGGCCACAGGACATTTGATGATCTTTTTCCAATTCGTTATGCCACACCTGTACTTGCAGAGAGAATAGAAAGATCGCTGGATGAAGCAAAAGCTGTTCTTGCCCCTGTTTACTGGTTTCTGGACAGATGGGAGGGCAGGCTGGGACGGCTCAAAATAGACAGCAATGATGTCTCTGCTCATCTTGTTCCAGGTCATGTGGAGATAATGGATTCTGGTGGCAAATACCTGCCTGGAAAGTACATTGAGCCTTTGCTTGAGGACATGATAGTTCTTGCTGCAGCAATCGATGCAGTTGCCGCAGGTAAAGAGCCAGAGTTTCCCGCCAACTCAAAGTAAGGAATTCTTTTGTGAAAAAGTTGTGGCCTGAGTTTCTGGTTCTGGGTCTTTTCCTTCTGGGGGATGTGCTCTGGGACGGGCTGACCTCTGCTGCAGCAGGGGCAGGAGCAGGTATTTTTGCTTTCCTCATTCTTCTTTTCTTCAAAATAAAGAAGCCCGGGTTGATAGTGGAAGGGCTGTTGTTTGGAGGTATTACAGCCCTGGGTGAATTTGTTGATTTTCCTGGTGGTACGGTTATTCTCATGGAGCTCGTTCTGGGTGCTATCCTGCTGGTATCAATGATAACTGGCAGAAATCTGATCACAGCCATGGCTGGAGGGCTGGGCAAGGGGCTTTTTTCCAGGTCCCAGTACAGAATTCTTTCCATGACGCTGGGGTCTGTATTTCTTCTGCATGGTGTTATGAGTGTGATCATGGCACTCTACGGATTTCTTAACTGGTGGAGTGGAGGGATTCTCTTCCTTCTTTTATACTCCTTCGCTCTTGGCATCAGCAGATCCGGAATGAGGAAAGTTGTTATAAAGTCAATGCCTGAACTGGTGGAAGATAATGAAGGTAATTATCTTCTGGAGGTTGAAGGCCGGACTTCAGGAAAATTGCGTCTGGCAGAGGAGACCTCCAATACAACCACGATTCAATTAATTTCCATGGAACTAAGGCCGCATGAGTTTTTGAAACAGCTTGAAATTGCCATGAAGAGAAGAGGAATAAGAAGCCTTGCAATAGATTGCTGGGACCGGGACGAGATCGAGCTGGAGATCCAGGGATATGTGAAAATCAACGAGGTGTGGAAAAAGAGAATTTAAGCTTGTGAGTTTCACGAAATTTGTTTCTTTCTTGTTTTCAGTTCGCTATTTACACAGATGAGTAATCAGAGCAGTAATGGCGGTTTCTCATTGCCGGTGCTTGACTTTTGCCGGAAGGAATGCCATTGTACAACACCAAGGAACAAAGAGAATTCTGTATTTATTAACATGTTATATTGTAATAAACTTAGCAAGGAGGTCCCTCAATTGACCGATGCCAAGTACCCTCGTTCAGAGGTGAATCTGGATAAGTGCAAGGGGTGTGGATTGTGCATTGCAGCCTGCCCCAAGAAAGTTCTTGTCTTTTCACCGAAATTGAACTCTAAAGGCTACCACTACGCAGAGTATGTGGGCAGTGGTTGTGTTGGTTGTGGTAACTGTTTCTACAGCTGCCCTGAACCTGATGCAATAACCGTTTACCTCAGGAACTATGATCCCGAGAAGGAGGTGTAGAATGGCCAGAATGCTTATGAAAGGTAACTATGCAGCTGTATATGGTGCCGCAATGGCTGGATGCACTGCATATTACGGATACCCCATTACTCCTGCAAGCGAGGTGGCTGAATCAGCTGCCGCTCTTTTTCCCAAACTTGGAAGAACATTTGTTCAATCCGAGAGTGAAGTTGCTGCTATAAACATGGTTTACGGTGCTGCCGGAAGCGGCCAGAGGGTTATGACTGGAAGTTCAGGTCCTGGAATAAGTCTTAAGATGGAAGGAATCTCATACTGTGCCGGTGCAGCTCTTCCATGTGTGATCGTTGACATAATGCGCGGAGGCCCCGGTCTTGGAAACATTGGCCCGGAGCAGAGCGATTACAATCAGGTTGTAAAAGGCGGCGGACACGGCAACTACCGTAATATTGTTCTCGCCCCCAACAGTTGCCAGGAAATGTGCGACTATACAATGCTGGCTTTTGAGCTTGCTGATAAGTACAGAACACCTGTGTTCGTCCTTACAGATGGAGTTATCGGGCAAATGATGGAATCTGTTACAATTCCAGAGCCTGTGAAAGAACTGCCGGACAAGAGTGATTACGCTGTTTTCGGCACACCATTGAATAAGAATCTGGTCAACTCTATATACATCGATCATGATGATCTGGAAGAGTGGAACATGGTTCTGCACAGGAAGTATCAAGTTATCAAGGAGAAGGAAGTCATGTGTGAAGAATACATGATGGATGATGCAGAGATCGTTCTTGTGGGGTACGGATCTGTCAGTCGGGTTCTTCGAACCGTTGTTGATGACGCAAGAGCAAAGGGAATCAAGGTGGGTCTTTTCAGACCAATAACTCTTTTCCCGTTCCCGAAGAACGAGATTAAGGCATTCCCGCAGCGCGGTATCAAGCATGTTCTTACAGTAGAGCTTTCAACCGGCCAGCTGGTTGACGATGTGAACCTTGCCCTTGCCGGAGTTATCACGAGTGATCTTTACTTCCGTCTGGGGGGGAATGTACCATCTGCAGATGAGATTTCCGATAAGATCTCCGAGCTTTACGGGGAGGAAAAATAATGAAGAAAACAATGCTTAGAAAACCAAAAGGTTTTGTTGATGTTTATGTACATAAGGCCGGTGCGGAAAAAGACAGAACACACTATTGTCCCGGATGCGGACATGGTGTTCTTCACAAGCTGATAGCTGAGGCCATGGAAGACCTGGATATCATTGACGATACCATTCTAATCAGTCCTGTGGGTTGCAGTGTGTTTGCTTACTACTACTTCGACACTGGTAATTTTCAGGCGGCTCACGGTCGTGCCCCTGCTGTGGCTACAGCTGCCAGCAGAGCAAACCCGGACAAGGTTGTTATCAGCTATCAGGGTGATGGCGATCTTGCGGCGATCGGTGGAAACAACATTGTTCAAGCGGCCAATAGAGGCGAGAACATCGTTGTTTTCTTTGTGAACAATGCTATTTACGGAATGACCGGCGGGCAGATGGCTCCTACCACTATTGAAGGCCAGGTAACAACTACGACTCCCTACGGCAGAAATGTTGATACCGATGGTTATCCCATGAGGATGTGCGAAATTATCAGCCAGCTTACAGCTCCAACATACGTTGAGAGGGTGTCATTGCATGATGCACCTCATATAAGGAAAACCCGTGCTGCAGTTCGAAAGGCTCTTCAGAACGCGAAAGAAAGAAAAGGTTTTCAGTTTGTTGAAGTTCTTTCAGCTTGTCCCAGCGGCTGGAAGATGGATCCGGTAAAGAGTATGGAGTGGATCAAGGAAAAGATGCTGCCTCTTTATCCTCTGGGTGTTTACAGGGATAAGGGCGATGAAGCAAGGGTTATTACCAGACCAGTGCCTGTAATGGATCCTGCTGAAGTCTGGAAGAAACTCGGAATATCTGCCGAGGCGGATGTGGATTTCCCAAGAGGCGATGTAGCGGATGAATACAAAAAGATGTCAATAAGAGTTGCGGGATTTGGTGGTCAGGGCATCATGGTTACTGGTCAGGCTCTAGCGAGTGTTGCTCTGGAGTATGGCTACAATGTATCCTGGCTTCCCAGCTATGGCCCGGAGATGCGTGGAGGAACTGCTAACTGCTCAGTTAACATACAGGACGGCACTATAGGAGCAGCAGAAGCGGTAAAACCCACTATGCTTCTCGCAATGAATCGTCCCAGTCTTGAGAAATTTGAAAAGACTATTGTTCCAGGTGGAACCCTGATCTACAATAGTACTCTCATAGATATTGAGCCTGTTAGAAAAGATATAAAGATATTCCCTGTACCGATAACCGGTATTGCCGATGACAAACTTGGCAACATCAGAGTTCAGAGTCTTGTGAACATTGGTGC
>JAGLDB010000111.1 GCA_023145935.1 Candidatus Sabulitectum sp.
CCCTGGCAGCAGTCCAGATGTGCTGCAACGCGAATCCCGCCCATCATGGCCATCATACTGGCTTCAGTATAACTGCTGCCTGTTGCCATTATACTGATTCTGTTTACATTACCTGCTTCAATGCACTTTTGAATGGCAGCGTTAACATCAGGATGCATCCCTCCGTCATCAATTGTAACTGTAAGTTCTCTCATACTCTCCTCACCTTCAGCATGGTTCTTTTAAAATTACGAGGTCCCAGAACCGTGCGTATTGTCTTCAGTATTCTTGCCGGACGGGCATAAAATTTCCAGAAGGCATTTCTCTTAAGTTTTTCTATCTGTTCCGGAGTAATTCCATCCAGGTCGTACACACTCTTGTGAAAACAGTCAAACTCCGAGTAATCAGCGTTTATCAAATTCTTTGACATCTCCCACAGTTCCGTATGCGGAAAAGGCGTGGTAATATCAAAAAGAGCATCGTCAAATGGTTCACTTGCAGCGAAATCAATTGTTAGTTTCATCTCTTCAACTGTTTCTCCCGGAGCTCCCAGCATGAAATAACCCTGTACGAATATACCTTTGGAGTTACACATACGCAGGGCACTTCTTACGCCTTCAACAGTTATACCTTTTCTGTAAATATCATCAAGAACTCTCTGGGAAGCCGACTCAACTCCCATGTTAACCTTGGATAGACCTGCATCGACCATTGTGTCCAGAAGCTCTTCTGTAAGAAGGTCCGCCCTGACATTGCAGCACCACTTCAGTTTTAGTCCTTCGCTGTTCATCAGAGAACAGATATCAGTTACCCACGGGTGATCTACAATAAAAGTGGAATCTTCAAACATGAACCCGTCTATTGAATACTTTTTCACCAGGTACTTCAGCTCACTCACAATAGATTCCGGAGAACGCTTGCGCATTTTCTTCCCGAATATCTCAGATAATGTGGGCTGGCAGAATGTACAGGTGTAAGGACAGCCACGGGTACCCATAATTGTTGTGCCCTTCAGACCAGGATCGACCCTGTCCATGGAATACCATGTACGAAAGTACTTGTCCATATCAAAAATGTCTCTGTCTGGAAGAGGAAGAGTGTCGAGATCCCGTACAAGCAGTCGGCCGGGAACAAGAAACGGCTTTCCATCCTTCATAAAACATGCGCCGGGAATCATTTCAAGGTCAGTTCCCTGAACAAGCAATTTGAATGCTATTTCTCCCTCACCTGCATAGACCAGGTCAGCTCCGGAAGTTTCCAGGGTCTCCACTGGAAGAACTGTTGCATGAGGACCGCCAATGATCAGGGAAACATCTGATGAGTACTTCCGGATAACTTCACAGGCAGTAAGTGCAGCCCTGATCTGCGGGGTTACGACTGTTATGGAAACAGTATCCGGCTTGAATTTATCAAGCATTTCGCTTAGATGCTTAAATGGTTTCTTCTGAAATGACATATCGCAGATGGAAGTTTCAGCACCATTCTGCTTTGCCACCGCAGAGAGCATGGCAATTCCCAGAGGTGGTTGACCGGATGGATACCGAGTCTCAGGGAAGACAAAAAGAATCCGCTTCATTCTATTCACTATTTACCTTTCCTGCAGCAGCTTCCAAGTGAAACTCCTATTAAGAACACAGCATCAACAGGCAAACGATATCGAACCCCTCCGTGTGCCATGGCATGCACAAGAAGATACAAAACAAAAAGAACAAAGAAAAACACAGCTTCGGGATGAGAGCGGTTACGCCACAGACCAATTACTCCGAACAACAGCAATGGGTAGAACATAAGGCCTGCAGCTCTGCCCCGTACACCAAGCGTGCTGCCTCCCGGGGAAAGAAAACCTCTGGTTCTGTTCCACACCAGCCAGGCCATAAGTTTAGGATTACTAAGCACATATTCTTTACCCGCCTGCCCCAGAATCCTGCTTCTTGCAAATTCGCCGGATATGGAATCAACAGACAGATATTCAAGAAGATGAGTATTATTAACTACAATGTTGTCAGGTACATAAATTCCCTCAACTGCAAGAATCGAAGGGTCATTTCTGGTGAGCAGATTAAGAACTCCCTTTGTTGGCATCAGCACGGGCTCACCCATGGATATCCAGTTCCGGACAAGCCATGGTGAAACTGCGATCATGAAACCCGCTGAGTAAAAAAGAAGAGCTTTCCACTGTTTTCTCCATGCGAGATATGCCAGTTGAAATGGAATAAGAAAAAACGCAGTGGCTCTTATAAGGAAGAAAACTCCTGTGGAGATCCCTGCAAGAAGTCCCCTGTTCTCTCCTCTTCCTGCTGCTAAAACATACATGGAAGATATCATCAGCATGGCAAAATGAGCTGTTTCGCTCATGGCATAGGCTGAGTAGTAGACGTAAGGAGGGTAAATTGCCCAGAGAATCCCTGCCATAAGACCCGCTTCAGCTCCCCAGACTTTCTTTACAAGTTTCCAAACTGCAAATGCTCCGCCGAGGGCGAAAAACAGATTCAACGAAAAAACCGATCCGCTTACACCACCGAAAAGACGGAAAAAGACTCCCAGTAGAACAGGATACCCCGGCTCCATTACCGCAGTTGGTGTTTCTACCGGAGCAAGACCAAACACATAATCATCTTCAGCGGTCCATAGAGGCTGAGGATCATTGATGCCGGTAAGAAGATTCTTTACCAGACCCTCATCCGCAGAGAATGAAAGACCATCCCCCTGTGCAATCCGAGCAGCCATGCGAATGTAAAGCGGTTGATCCCTGGAGGGATCCGGCAACTCACCGCCCAGATAGAAGAAAAGAAGCATACGAGGCAGAATTACAGCAGCGAATATCACTGGAATCGCCCAGGGAAGAAGAGGTGCCAGATACCTGTTCACGGTACATACTTTTGTGTTACTATCTGTCATTATCAGTTTCTGGCCAGCACAGATGTAAGGAACGCTTTCACATCATGAAACAATCCCCTGAACCCATGCAGCTTGAAGTGCTTCCAAAGAAGAACCGGTATCCTGGTAAAGGGTTTTTTAAGCAGATAGCTTCTTCCTATGGTTCCCTGTGCCCAATCGCGAAGCTCGATCAATTCACTGCGGGTAAAATCTGTCAGATTCACCAGTAACTCATCTGCTGCATTCATTTTAAGAAGGAATTCCTCCACATCTGTAATCAAACCTTTATCCAGGGCCATGTTGTAGATCGCTGTTCCGGGGTAAGGTGTAACAAAAAGCATTGGAGCAGTTATGTCTGCCTTCCGGCAGAAGTCAACAGTCTGTTTAACTGTCTCACGGGTCTCGCCGAACATCCCGATTATGAAGCTTCCTTCCGCGTGTATACCAACCGACTCTGTAAGCACCACGGCATCGAGACACTGTCGAGCGGTAACTCCCCTCTGCATCGTCTCAAGCATACTGTCGCTGCCTGATTCGATACCGTAGGATATCCAGTCACAACCAGCATCCTTCATGGTTTCAAGCAATTCCCTGTCAACTGTATTCACCCTGCCCAGGCATGACCATTTGATTCCCGGAAGTTTTTCCTTCATCAAGGCACAAGTTTTCATTACAAATTCTCTGTCACTGGTGAAAAGGTCATCAGGAAAGCCTGTATACTGAATATCGTACCTGCTCACAAGCTCTTCCAGCTCTGCCACTATGGCTTCAGGCGATCTCCGTCTTACACTTCTACCATAGATTCTGTAGCAATACACGCAATTGAACGGACATCCCCGGCTGGCCAGAGTCTCCAGATGTCTTACTTTCTTCTGCCTGTGATCAATGCTCGATACATAGTTTTCTACTGGAAAGAGATCCCATGCAGGCCAGGGCAGAGAATCCAGATCGAAAATTGGTTCGCGAGGCGATGATTTTACAAGCACACCGTCTTTGTCCAGCCACGCAATACCCGGTACCTGCTGCCAGTCAGTACCTTTTTCAACAGCGTCAACCAGCTCGACTGAAGTTAATTCTCCCTCTCCCAGCACAACACAGTCAAGACCACATGACTTCAGGTAGATTTCAGGGACAGTTGTAACCCCGCTGTTACCCGCTGTCATGAAGACACCTGGCATCTCTTTTCTGATCAGAGCCGACAGATCGCGGACATAACGGAATCTAGTCACCATGCCTCCGAAGGCAACCATTCCGGGAGATGATTGTACAGTGCGAAGTACAGCCTCTTTCACCGACAACCTGTCGCCCTCCATGTCGACCACTGTAACATCATGTCCTGCTTTTAATAATGATGAAGCAACATAGGCGAGGCCAAAAGGGAAATACAGTGAATGCTGCTCTTCCCCGTAACTGGGATACACCAGTGTAACTCTCATTTCTCCCCATCCTTAAATCGTTTTTCCATCCGCCAATAATCGCATATTTTTGCCCTCAGGTAAAGGCTTCTTTACCATGCCGAATAAAGGAATTACATTAGAGTACAAAAGCGAAGGGAGTTACAGATGGAATTCCAGAAAATACGGGCCATAATACTGATTGCATTTCTCACAACAAGTGCGGTTGCTGTTTCTTTCACATCAGAAGAAACTACGGATACTTTTACACGACCGGACCCTGATTCTGATATCTGGGCTGAGCTACTTCCCGGAGAAGGAGTAAGCCTGGAAGTAAGAACTGAATCAGGCTGGCTGGGGTTCGATCCCGGTGTAGCTCAAGCGGCAAATACCTGCAGTTTCCGGTACAGATGGCTTCCTCCTGGCACAGCCACTGTTTCAGTGGAGGGACTCCCGGTGGTATGGGCGCCCTCTCTGTATGTGTCCTACGCAATGACGCAGGTGGAAACCCCGGTTTACGCCGGACAGGACACAACTTCCACGCCTCTTGCGGTTATCCCTGCCAATTCGGCAGTGGCCATTGTGGGAATATCTGTAATCTGGTTCAGAGTTGATATGAACGACAGCCCTGAAGAAGTAGATATTCAGGGATGGATACTCAGCGAAGCCATCTCCATCAACTGAGATAGGAAATGTAACACATTTATCAGCCATACTGTCCTGAAAACAACTACAGACAGAATAGAGAGTAATTTTGAAGAAAGATAAACACCCGCTGGTCCTTCTGCTTATCGCACTGGTATTCATCGGCATGGGATGCCTTGGCGGAATAGGAGCAAAGCTTCTACTGAGAACCGCCGGGATCCTGGATACCATTCCCGGCAGGATCATTCAGGTCACACTCTTCATTACTTTCACCACATACTTCTATCAACTTTACCTGAAAAAATTTGAGCACAGATCCTCACAGGAGGAATACGGCACTAACCACTGGTTAAGTAAAGTTCTCCTGGGAATTGCTATTGGCTCCGGACTGATACTTGTTCAAGTTGGATTCCTGTGGATAACAGGCAACTACCGGATCACCGGGTTTCAACCGAGCCAGGATGTGATCAAGTACATTCTCTTAATGATACTCATCGGATTCATTGAAGAATTAATAACAAGGGGAATAATCTTCAGACTTGTTGAGAAATGGGCCGGCAGCATTATTGCCCTGGCAGTTGTCGCTGTTGAGGGTGGTCTTACCCATGCCACAAACCCAAATGCAACCTTCTGGTCAAGCGTGGCAGTTGGCCTTGAGTTCGGTATTCTGATCACCCTGGTATACATGGCCACAAGAAATCTCTGGGTTGTCTCCGCTCTTCACTTCGCCTGGAACTTCACCATGGGGGGAATCTTTGACATAGCAGTCTCGGGTACAGATGCACAGAGTATCTTCAAAGCAACACTTGAAGGCCCCCTCTGGCTCACCGGCGGCGCTTTCGGAATAGAAGCTGGAACACCAGCCGTTGTTATTACTATTATCTCAAGTACCATAATGATCTGCCATTTTAAAAAGAACAACGGGTTCAAGCCACCTAGCTGGAGGAGAGATGATAAACAACTCAGTGGTAACAATTGCCCTGATAACATCCATGATCCTGATCACTGCATGCGGCAGTAATGCAACAGGAGTTACAACTCCGGCGCTTCCCCATGATCCTGTGGATGAAGGCTGGAAGACCATTGAGAACTACGAATACGCCTACAACACACAGGACATTGATCTTCTCGCAGCCACACTGGATAGTGAGTTCCTGCATCATCTTCTTGAAACTGACTGGGACGACTACAACGGTGACGGGATCGTAGACAGCACCTGGGGCTACGATATTGAAATGTCCATAGCAGAGGGATACTTCTCTGCGTACGAACTCTGCGAACTGGATCTGGAAGGAGAGGAGCAGTACACATGGCCCGAAGATCCATCAGGCGAATCCCTTGCATATCCCAGAAGTTATGAGCTGAAGTGCTACAACTTTGATCCAGACCAGGGGGTTACAGGCTTCAGGAAAAATGGGGAAT
>JAGLDB010000112.1 GCA_023145935.1 Candidatus Sabulitectum sp.
GCAGGGTTCTGTAAATGCTTTCAGTCCTCAATTCCCTGTTGTAAGCAGTCTCAAGGATTGCAAGCGTGGTTGGATCCACCGGCAGGTCTTTAGTTGCAACAAGATGATCAATATCTTCATTTTTTATCTGAATTACATGATCCATATCAATGCTGGTTAAATGACCTTTTTCAAGAAGTGTGCTGATCAAGTTGAAATGCTTGAGTTCCTCTTCTGCAAGCTCCAGAGCAAGTTCCTTCAATTCCGGTGAAGATACATCCGTGGAAACCGTTTTATAGAAATTGTACGACTCCATTTCAATATTCCTGGAATACTCAAGAACTTCAGATACTGTAAAATCGCGCATGTCATTCTCCCTTGTTATCATCATGATACTAGATTGGCATTCTGTGTCAATGAACTCAAAACAGCATCGAAGAGCCCTGATTCTTTCAGTAACCCGGATTAAAGATATTGGTTCAGATCCCGGTAATGTTACTGGGTTACTCTTAGAGATGGGCTTTCTGCATGTAAGCTGGTCTCTGCTCCATTGGGTTACGCCAGGTATGAACAGCCTCAAGCATTACAGGTTCATTGGCAATGCTCTGCACAAAAGCTTCCCAGTGGTCCTCCCGCATTAGAGCATAGTCCCTGCTCAATGAAAAGAAGTACCTGTCAGCCAACTCCGGGCTGAGATACATGGCAACCTCATCCCGGAGGATACCTGCTGTTATCCGCCAGACCCGCTGGCGGGGAAAATAGTCCTCCGGTGCCCATGGAAGAGCATCTACTTCGTGTGTATAAGTGATAATTTCCGCAAGAGCCTTGTGGGCGATGATCAGTTCAAATTCAATATCTGCAAGTGCTGTGATGCTTTCTTCCGCAAGCTCCTGGTAGAGGTCATAGGGAGGGTCGTGAATTTCAGGGTTGTATGATCTGCCCGTGTAAAAGGAAGAAATCAGCAGAAACACAAATAGGAGAATAAGCATTGATTCAAGTCTTTGTCTTTTCTTATCTGTTGTGAACTCTATGATCTTATGTATTCCATGGTTTATGTATGGAGCGCACAGCAGTGGAAAGATCAGCAGCGTAGCATAAAGAAGCCGGTATGAGAGTCCTGTAAGTGAAAATTTGAAAAAGGGGAACGGTCCGGTGAGAGAGATGATGATCAGTATGTAATACTCTCTGCCAAGCCGAAGAAAGTTGAATCTTTTCCTGCAAAGCAGAAGAGTGACCGTTAAAACAGGCAGAACACAGGCAAGAAATATCTCTATTGTCCAGGCTGTTGTAAGCTTCTCATAGCCAAAGGCTTGTATGAACGATACAGGTACAAATATGGGGGTATGTGAGAGATTGTCAGTAATAACTTCCAGGTCATAGAATGAAAGAGCAAGAGATAGTTTGCCGGACAAAAGAACAAAAAAGATCAGAGGAATAAGAAGAATTGCTTTCCTGATGTGTTTCCTCAGCCATGATACAAGGCTACTGCCTTTGCTCTGCTTCTTTGTTGTCCGCAGGTGATCGGACAGTCGTTTGAGCCAGGGAAGAAAGAACAGCATCAGGAAAACCAGAGAGAGAACCGCAGAGAAGCGGTGAGTAAAGTATGTAGCCCCCAGAAGCAGTACAGAACCTGCTGAACCAGCCAGGAAACGTATTCCCAATATGTTCCTGCGTGTTCGGGTTCTCCAGATTCTGCTTGTTCGGTAAACCAAAGAAATGAAAAAGAAGAGTAGAGCAAAACCCAGAAGGTTCTTTGGAAATTGTGTAAAGAAGAAATTCAACGATGGACTTGCCGCAGAGAGAGCAGCTGCCAGTAAAGCAGCGTAAAAAGAGGTGTTGTTACTGTCAACGCAATTGATGGGTTTTCTGGCTCTCAGTAAAGAGAGGGTCAGTGAGTATACCGAGAGCACAAAGAGGGTTTTTATAAGAGCGGCACTTATCTTGTAGGAGGCTACATAGTCTCCGGTGATTGCATGCAGTGCTATAACCGGCAGATAGACAAGGGAATATTCCGGAGAATGCATTGCACCTGTATTGTTCAGGGACTGCACCTGGATCAGGTAGTAATAACCGTCCCAGCCGTTTGCATACTCAGTGCTGTTAAGTGAATTGAAGCCGGTTACCGCCACAACTCCCGCAAGGATAACCAGCAGGGCTGTAGCGGAAAGCCAGGTTGTTTTAATATTCTTCTTTAGAATGTGAAGTCCTCAAACACGCCTCGCTGGCTGGAAATAGTCTCTTCGTCAAATTCCAGGATATCAGTGAAAATGGTTATGCGGTCCAGTTCAACATCAGCAGGTGGTATTGGTCCTGAATATGGATCATATGCATCCTCCCAGTAACTTCCCATTCTATGCAGCTTTCCAAATATTCTTACGGAATTATCATTAATGATCTGCCAGTTTCCGTCAGCATACATAGTCTCAGAACTGTCATCCATCTCCAGCTGCTTCCAGACTATGAAACTGCCGTTAGAGCGTAAAATGAAGTGTTGTTCACCATTACTTTCTTCAGTCCAGGTTTCCGCGTATATCTGCCTGTCAATAAAAACACCTGCATCTGTGTTTTGTGCCCACTCCAGCAACCGGTTTTTCCGAACTTCTCCTTCTCCGGATTGAAGCTGAAACCAATCGTTTCCGTCAAAGAAGCGCAGTTCGCTTATCACAAGGTCTTTGTAAGTTGCGCCTTCATACACATCGAGAATGTTAAGAGAAAAACTCTGTCCTTCAAGCGGTGTTTCCAGGGTAATAACCTGCGGCACCATGGTGTCGCTAATTGGGTATACAGATTCGTCCTCGCCCTGAAGCCCAAAGGAAATGCTGGCAACCCGTTCATTCTGATCAAAATGTGTCTGGGATCTATGGTAGCCATTCCAGATCTTGATCTTCTCGATCCGCTGGCTCTGATCAAAGTGGAATGATAAGTTTTCGCCCTGACCACTGCTCTCTGTGTTGCCATCGGACCAACCGAAATCAGAACGGGAATCAAAAAGAAAATCAGGATTATAGGCCTCTACAGGATCCAGCGAAGAACTGGCTTGAATGCTTCCTGAAGCTCTGACAATTGGTTGAATCTGCAGGGGAACTTCCTGGCCGTATTCGTTTTTTATAAATAGGTTGACTTCGCTGATTCCCACAGGCAAACTGCCATAAGAGCAGAGTCCGTTCCGGGGCTCTTCGGTCCCAAAGTATCCGGTGGCGATAATTCGAATAAAGAGACTTTTAACCTTGCAATCGATAGGAACGGTTTCTTCCCAGTGCATATTGTAATACGGTCCTCGTACTCCATTGATGTACAGCCGAACCGAGAAAAGCTCTGCAATGCTGTTGCTCTCGGGAAGACCTTGCATGCTGATGGCATCTATATGAATCGGTATCTCAAAGGAAAAGAAAAGTCCTTCGCCTGGACCTGCACCGGGCATGGTGACCCAGCTGGTATTTGGATCATTGTCGAATACATTCTCAGGGCCGAACTGATCTTCAGGCATGTTCACTGAGGTTGCGTAGCACAATTCGATAAACGTACTCGGTTCTTCCTCCTGTGCAATTTCCTCTGTGATTTCATCTTCAGGTACAGTCAATTCGCTGTTAACAGGCTCTTCTGTTTCCTGCTCTGAAGTTACATTGGAATCAGGTGCTTCGTTACTGGCACACGACAGAAATGCTGCTGTGATAGATAGTGCAACTAGAACAAATACTGCCTTTTTCATTTCTACCTCCACGGGGGCCATGTAAAGTGTTTATTGATATTCTCAAGGGATACATTTTCAAGTTGTTTGTCGAAATGCTGGTAATCCTTCTCTCTCCAGTCTCCACCCCATCGCCACCCCAGGGATCTGAACAAACGTACCACAAGATGCCCTTCATAAAGGGTGCCCGGGGCAGAGTGGTCATACTCTGCGTTCTCGGGAAACACCTGGGTGCCTGTGTAATAGGGGTTTTGCAACGGGTTGATGTCTATTGCCAGTCCGTACGCATGATTAGAAAGATTGCTGGAAAAGGGAACTGTGCGATAATTGAATGCGGAGGTGTTGTTCAGCTCCATGGACTGAAAGTCATCCCAGTTAAGCTCTGATATGGGTATAACGGATTCAAGTGGAAAACCAGTGATCAGCATCAGTATGAAAACTTTCTGCAGATCACCTGCCACTCTGGCATCAGCTACCAACTGCCCTCTGTGTATCTTTTCGTCAAAGCCGAAGTAGACCACATCAATAAGAACCTGATTATTCAGTATCCATTCAGGACATTCATTGCTTACTCCAGTTACAGCTTCGCTGAATGTTAAGTCTGAGTATGTACTACCCCCGGAGAACACCAGAAGCATCCATATGACAACCGTTAAACACAATACGCTTCTGAAAAAACTACCGTACCTGGAACGCTTCATGTCCCTCCCTGTCTTATGCTTATTCACAATGATTCTACATAAGCAGGATCAGGTCAATAGACCGCAGGGTGATGAACTGTATGCGATGAAATGGTTTCCCTGATCTTTCCAGTCAGAAATGACAAAGATAGATCCTCTCCGCTTATTCTTTTAAACAGCTCGGGGAACGGGTACATACCCGACGGTTTGATAACCTCATTCTTAACAAAATCACCAAATGCAATGGGATTCTCCATTACATCCGCAATGGATTCTTTTCGAAGGAAAACCTCTTCCAGCATGTCGCAGGTCAGGTCTCCCAGAAGGTAATTATGCAGGTAGATCGGGTGTGTGGTGTAGTGAATAGTATTGGCCCATACAGGTTGATCTGCATACGGGTCTTCTCCAAAAAGGTTTTTCCGGTTGTCCCAGAAAAGCTGATTGATATCATCAAGATCCTTAAGATCGGTTCTGTAGATATTCTGATCAAAAAAGATTCTTTCCAGAGCCATTAGCTGGCTGGCTCTTGTCCACCTTTTGAGTTCGTTGAAATGCCTTACTGCCTCTTCTGTGTTGTTGCCGAAGAACTGGGAATAGAATATTTTTCTGCCTCTAAAGGATCCGAAAAGATTTGCAATGCCTTCGCTCACGATGCCACTTATGCCTTTGTTAAGAATGATCTCCCCGGGATCAGAGGTAAAACTGTGTACTGCGTGACCGGTTTCGTGGAGAAGAACTCCATATCCGGAAAAACGATCTTTTACATTGGCAAGAATTCTGGAGTCAATCCCTGTCTGGATGGTAAAATTATAACCCCATTCAGATTTGTTCTTTCTGGGAAAAACATCATAGGTGATATTCATGGCGGTAATGTCAAATCCGAACTTCTTAAAAAGTTTATCAATAGGCATGAGGAAGCCTGACATATCCATCAAGCTGTTCAGTTCCGGCGCGATGGAGGAAGCAATGAACGCTTCATCCCATGGCATCACTTCATCCGCCTTGATGTATTCTTCAGCGAATTGTGATCTGACCTTCTTCATTAACGGTAGAATATTATGGAGTTCCTCCTGCCATAATGAAAACATGTCTGGTTCTAGCTCCTGCTCTTCAAGGCTGTGCTGAACAAAGTCAGATGCTCCCATTTCCAGGGCATACTCTTTTCTTAAACCAACCAGATCCAGGAATCCTGTATCAATCAGCGGCTTGCTGATCTGTACCCTTGAAAGAAAGGCTTCTTTTCTCAGTTCTCTGTCCTGGCTTGTTGAAAGAATTCTGGCAATATCCGGAGAACTCATTTCCATTCCATTTACCTTGCAGCGATGTGTATTGAGAACAGCAGAAAGCTTAGAGGTTAAATGCTGGATATCCACAGAAAGCTTGTTCAGGTTCTCTGACAGGTGAAACGGTTTAAAATCCCTCTCCATAATAAGAGTCTTTCGCACGTTTACAGGGTCTGTTTCCGTTTCTTTGCAATCCTGAATGGTATCCCAGTGATGATTGCTTTTAAGAAGATCAACGATATGGTTAAAGGCATCATTTACCCCGAAATCCAGCCCTGTGGTGTACTTTGCCCAATTAAGCCTGCTGTATTCAGTGTTTAAATCCTGCAATTCTTTCGCCAATACTTCAAGATTCTCCATAGGCTTCATGATTCTCCTTTGGACTGTGACCTGTGTGATACTTCCTGTAAGCACTATAATAATTCATAATAGAACGGAAGGAATGTATGGCCAGTCCTGCAGAATGCCTTGATTTGTTGATTCTAAATCTTAAGAAATCGGCAGAACGACCTGTTCATGATGTGATTAGTGACTTCGAAGAATCAGTGATCCTTTCTATAACCATTGGCCGTACCGACGATTCTCTTAGATTAATTCAGGAATACTCAAACTACTTCCATGACCCGGTTCCCTTCGATATCAGATTTTTCTGTTCTTTTCAGCGGTCT
>JAGLDB010000113.1 GCA_023145935.1 Candidatus Sabulitectum sp.
CATTAAATTCAGGGATCAACTTACCCGGCGTAAAGAATTTCTCGCAGGGCTTGTAGAGAACCTTCCTGTGGGTTTCTTTGCCAAGGATCCGTCTACAGGTATGACTTACAGGATATGGAACAGAGAAATGGAGCAGATATTCGGGTTTACAGCATCCGAGGCAGTAGAACAGAGGGATTGGAATCTATTTGGAACAAAGGCAGCTGCATTCCTGAAAAAGGATGATGACGCACTTCTTGCAGATCCGGATTCTGGAAAAACACCAAGGATTTACAAGCTTTCTGGAAGAAACGGACTGCGAACAGTGAGTATTGTCAGAGTTCTTCTATATGATGATCTGCTGGATTCCAATCTTGTAGCCGGAGTGGTTGACGATGTTACAAGAGAGAGTGAGCTGGAGGATCAACTGAGGCAGGCACAGAAGATGGAGGCAATCGGCAGGCTGGCTGGAGGTGTTGCCCATGATTTCAATAACCTTTTGCAGGTAATGATGGGTTCTGCCGAAATTGGCAGCAGTGGAACTGTCAATGCTGATAAATCCTTCAATCAGATCCTGGAAGCAGGAGAAAAGGCCATGTTTCTCACCCGTCAGCTTCTTTCTTTCAGCAGAGATGAAAGTTTCAACAGAAGAATCTTTTCGGTAGATCATCGGGTAGGAGAATTTATCAGAATGGTGCACCGGATAATTGGAGAGAATGCAAAACTGGAATTTATCTCAGGAGCACCCGGAGCAAAGATCAATGGTGACCCTTTTCAACTTGAACAGGTTTTGATGAATCTTCTGGTGAACGCAAAGGATGCAATACCTCATGGCCGGGATGGTTTGATAAATGTGGAAACCTTCACCTCAAAGGTATCATGTTTTGCCGGAGGTGAGTCTGTGGAGTGTGTGATTATTTCCGTTACAGATACTGGTGAAGGCATTCCGCCTGAAATAATAGATAAGATATTCGAACCGTTCTTTACAACAAAGGCTCAGGGCAAGGGAACAGGTCTTGGGCTTGCCAGCAGCTATGGTATTGTTGCAAAACATGATGGCGTAATCCAAGTGAATAGTATACCAGGAGAGGGAACCCGCTTTGATGTGTGCATTCCCCTGTGTTCAGAAAGTATGGAGAAGCAGGACGAAAAGAAATTGGAAGATGCTCCAGACAGATCCTTCGTTCCTCTAAAAATTCTGCTTGCTGAAGATGAGGAAATGGTTAGAGAAATAGCCAGAACTATTCTGGAGTCTGCCGGGCATTCCGTTGTTGAGGCAAAAGATGGGGGAGAAGCGGTAAAACTTTTCATGGAGAACAAGGATCTCTTTGATCTGCTGGTTTTCGATGCCATTATGCCAGTGATGAATGGCAGTGAAGCCTTCATGCTGATTCATGCAGAGGCACCGGATATTCCTGTTTTGTTCTGTACGGGTTACAGCAGGGATACCCTTGCTGGAGCGTTCTCTGATACGGAGAAAACAGGTGTTCTTCAAAAGCCCTATGCAGCAGCTGATCTTCTTGAAGTTGTGAAAAGTCTTACTCGGGACAATTTGTAGAAGTGTCTGCAAGGTTTTCATTCAATTCATCAATGTTTGGTCTATCGAAGCAGAATGTGTTGTGGAATTGAAAAAAGTAGCATATTACCGCCCATGAAGGAAACCACAAGATTTATTAGCGGAGAGGCTATCTCCAGTGCGGTGGCATTTCTGTATGCCCAGGCGTGTATCGGTCCACACCATAGTGTGGAAAAGAAACTGACTGCAATTCTTGCTGAAGAAAGCCCCGGACCCGGCAGGGAAGCACTGATTATTGAGATAGAGAACCTTAAGATCGCTGCTGAGACAGGGCTTCCCATATGTCAGGACACAGGAACTGCAGTGGTATTTGTGGAGCTTGGTAATCTTGTCTGTATTATTGACAGCTCTCTTGCTGATGCGGTAAATGCAGGTATCAGCCGTTCCTGTTCCAGCTCTTATCTGCGACCTTCACAGGTTTATCCGCCTATTGGGGACAGGGTTAATACAATGAACAACACACCTGCTGTAATTCATCTGGAGCATATTCTGGGTTCTCAAATAAGGATCTTTCTTCTTGCAAAGGGCGCAGGCAGTGAGAATGTATCCAGATCGGAAATGCTTCCTCCGCTGGCAGGTTCACAGGGAATAATCGATCTTGCAGAGCGTTGCGTTCGTGCAGGTGCTTCCAAGGCATGCCCTCCTGTGATTGTGGGAATAGGCATAGGGGGAAACCTTGAAACAAGCGGGATTCTGGCAAAGAAGGCTCTTCTTCGGGATCTGGACAGTGAGAACAAAGAACCCGGGCTTCAGAAACTGGAAAATCAGATAACTGAAATACTTAACGCCACAGGTATTGGTCCACAGGGATTTGGCGGGAAGACAACGGTTATGGAGACACGGATAATTCAAGCACCATGCCACATGGCTTCACTGCCTGTTACGGTCTGCATTGATTGCCATGTCCACAGAACAGCATCATGCGTGTTGTAGCACTGCCGGCATCTGAGGAGGTTTTGAAATCTCTGAAAGCCGGGGAGCAGATATTACTCTCGGGACTTGTGGCAACAGCAAGGGATGCAGCTCATCAACTGATGCTGAATACAGGTCAGATTCCATTTGATATAGAAAGCACTCCTGTTTTCTACATGGGGCCGTCACCTGCTCCTCCTGATCGTGTTATTGGTTCAGCCGGTCCCACGACTTCAGCTAGAATGGAACCATTTATCCCTGAAATGTTAACTAGAGGGATGAAGGTAGTGATCGGTAAAGGTGAAATGAGTCAGGATACCAGAGAGCTCTTCCAGAAGCACGGTGCGGTTTATCTTGCCGCCACCGGAGGGGCCGGTGCTCTGGCGGCAACGAAAATAAAATCAAGAAGAATTGTGGCCTGGGAACATCTGGGACCGGAAGCAGTCTCCATTCTGGAGCTTGAGCAGTTTCCTGTTTTTGTAGCCTGGGATCTTTACAACGAAAGCATATACACCAGGAGATGTAATGACACCTAACGAAGCTCTTTATGAGATAAGAAGCAGACTGACCGAAGATCAGGCTGAAAAGGCAACAACAGAGTTCCTCTTTAAGCTCTCTCTTGACGCGCATGAGTTCCACGGCGGGAAGATGATGACAATTCCAATTGTGGATGAGGTTGATAACGGGTGGCTTGAGGTGTGGTATACACCAGGGGTTTCGTCTGTCTCCAGAGCGATCAGGGATGATATGCAGGTATCCATGTCGCATACCTCCAGAGGGCGGACAGTGGCAGTGGTAAGTGATTCTACCCGGGTTCTGGGAGACGGCGACTGTACCCCTCCAGGCGGCATGGGCGTTATGGAGGGCAAAGCTCTGTTAATGAATCTTCTCGGAGGGCTTGACGCTGTTCCCATCTGTCTTGATGTGAACAAGGACATGAAAAGGCTTGTGGATACCGTAAACGCAATCGCACCATCATTTGGAGCAATAAATCTTGAAGACATTTCTCAGCCGGAGTGTTACATTGCTTTAAAACAATTACAGGGAAGCTGCTCCATCCCTGTGTGGCATGATGATGCCCAGGGAACCGGTTGTGTTGTTCTGGCAGGACTGTTGAATTCGCTGAAGGTAGTTAACAAGAATTTAAGTGATGTCTCGATTGTGTTTTTTGGAGCAGGAGCAGCCAATTCAACTGCTGCCAGGCTTATGATCGCCGCAGGGGCTAACCCGGATCGTATGACGTTGTTTGATGAGAATGGTGCATTGAGCCCGGAGAGAACCGATTTTGAAGGTGAGGGCTGGGAGTGGCATCATGAGCTTTGCCGGATTACAAACAAATCCGGTTTCACCAATGTTCGGGAGGCAGTAAAAGGTGCAGATGTGTTCATCGCTGCATCTAAATCCGGGCCTGATGTGGTTCATCCAATGTGGATAAAGAAAATGGCTGATGATGCAATTGTTTTCGCATGCGCGAACCCTGTTCCGGAGATTTTTCCGTCAGATGCGCATAACGCAGGTGCAGTCATTGTGGCCACAGGTCGAGGAGACTATCCCAATCAGGTAAACAACTCTCTTGGCTTTCCGGGAATATTGAAAGGTGTTCTGCTCACAGGGGCAACTGCCATCACAGATCGAATGGCGGTTACTGCTGCAAGAGCCATTGCTGATTACGCAGTTCAGGGAATAATAGGGCCAGGCAGGATACTTCCCGCTATGACAGATACAGGTCTTTTCCCGTATGTTGCGGCAAAAGTTGCCATGGCAGCCCAGGCAGAAGGAGTAGCAAAATTCTACCCGTCAGAGCCAGAGGTCTTTGCCGCCGCTTCCACAGATATGGAGAATGCAAGGAAAGCGTGGGCCGCTGTTACTGCCTCCGGTGCTGTGAAGAAGTACCCCGGAACAAGAGTGAAAGAGTTAATGGAAGAAACTGTTTCTCTTTATCAGTAAAGTTCGTATTTGGCAAGTCTTCCATCAAGCCCGCCTGAGAACAACTGTTTTTTCCAGGATGTTCTGAGGCCTACATGCTTTATCAGAGCTCTGTCTCCAAGATATATGTAGGCTTCAGATCCGGAACACTTCTGCTTCATGAAGTCGCCGAAGTCTCTTATAAGCTCTTCCGCAACCCCTTCAGCCAGTCTGATGCCGTGGGGAGGGTTGGTGAGGATGGTACAGGAGTTGTATCCGGGATGTGTATGCCAGTCCCGCTTGGATACCTGAACATTCCTGCCGTCTCGGAAGCAGGCAAGATTAACCCTGGTGGCGTTAACAGCTCTGGAAGTGATATCGGAACCGGATATCAGACCTTCAGGAAGAGAAATAATTTGATTGTCGGCCTCGGCTTTCACATCCTTCCAGACCAGCTTACTGAATTCATCCATCCGGAAAAATCCCCACTTCTCTCTGTAAAATCCAGCAGGAATCTTGCAGTATTTCATAAGAGCTTCGCAGATCAGAGTACCTGAACCGCACATTGGGTCAACCAGCGGTTTATCGCCGTTCCAGCCGGACATCTCCAGTGCAGCAGCAGCTATTGTTTCCCGCATGGGAGCTTTTACAGACTCCATTCTGTAACCTCTTCGGTGCAGGGAGCCTCCGGAAAGATCAAGGCGTATCTCGGCATTGTTACCGCGGATACGAAGGTCAAGATTTACATCTGCATCATACCTGTCCACAGAAGGCCTCTTTCCGGTGATCTCACGGAAGTGATCTACAATTGCATCCTTCAGCCTGAGGGTTGCCCATTTTGAGTGGCTGATATTAGAGCCTGAAGCGGCTCCGCTTATGGCAAAAGTGTGATTGATGCCAAAAAGGTTTTCCCATGGATACTTCAAGGCTTTCTGGTAGAGGTAATCGGAAGAGTGACATCCGAAACCCACCAGTGGAAGCAGGAATCTGTCAAAGAGACGGGACTGGTAATTCACTTTCATGACCATAGCAGCGTCAGCCTCGAAGAAAACACCTCTGTAAGTAGGGTCCGTTTTCTTTACTCCGAGCCTTTTCAGCTCAAGTGCTCCAAGTTCTTCAAGGCTCTGAGATATCTGTCCAAGTATTTTCATTGATGAAACTCCAGAATTTTGTCGGCTGTTTTCAGGGGGTATTGCCAGGGGAAACCGTGACCGGTATCAAACACGGTCAAAAAGGCGTTTGGAATGGTTCTACTTATTGCTTTGGCGTGGACTAAAGGTGTGATTACATCATATCTTCCTGCAATGATCAGAACAGGCATGGTTACGTTTTTCAGACCATCCAGACATCCAACCCAATCGGAAATGGCATTACTCTGCCTTATCAGCAGTTCCCCTGGAATCTGTTTCTTTACCCGGGGAAAGAATTCACTGATATCCGGGTGAGATGCAAGCCACTCAGGTGTGAACATCATTTCAAGCATTGATGCCGACCATTTTCCTCTGCCGCTGCTGAAGTCGTTGGCGTCTTCAGGAGGGCCTGGAAACACATTGCCCGCAGGAGGAGCCAGCAGTACAGCGGTTGATGCAATATCCGGTCTGTTGATTATCATCTCCTGCACTACAGCAGCTCCTATTGAGAAGCCGATCAGAATATCCACCGGCTCTTCGGGAATCAGTTTCAGTGCAAATTCTTTGATGGTTGAGCCTTCAGCAGGCAATGGAGTACTTTCAACTGTGCAGCAGTTAGACAGTCTGCCTGTTAAGATCGGTGCCCAGCAGTCAGCCGTGCCTCCCAGTCCGGGAATAATAAGAGACTTTCTCACTGTATCAAT
>JAGLDB010000114.1 GCA_023145935.1 Candidatus Sabulitectum sp.
TCTCTGGAGCTGGCCATAAGCATCATGTCCATGGACTGTCTGTCACCGGAGTGAATTTCGATTATCTCATAGAATTCCTCAACGGCAGTCAAAGCCTTATCGAGAAATTTCTTTTCCACCCCTTTAGACTTGCAGCTTTTTATAAATCGACCAAAAGAATGTTTCCCGGGAACAAACTGGGCAGCAAAATACAAATCATCTTCATGTATTATCTTGTAGATCCTCCATCCCAGCTTCTTGTCCAGACCAAGCACCTGATAAACATCATGAGGGCTATCTATCCTTTCAGGCAGCTTGCTTATAACGATACCAATGGCCTTTCGAAGCTCCAGTATTGTTCTTGTCACATCCTCCTGAAAACGGGTACTAACATTTGTCATACTCTTGCCACCTTATGTTATTGTTCCCTGAATATTGTCCGTTTGTTCTCTGTCGGCAAGGAACTAGTATTCTGTCAGATAATAAGTGACGATGTAATGCGCAGCTATCCTGAGTTCCAGCAAGGCACTGGTTTATGAGCATAGCACCGCTATGTAATTGAACCAGTACGCAGTTGGTGCTCTGGAGAGCCAGCAGGACGCGTCAGCTATTGCTTGACAGAGTACTAAAATATCCCTGCGAAAAGATCATCTCCAGTAGTTGACAAGAGCTGCAGTTCCCTGTGACCGCCACAGAGGAAAATCTTTTTGTCGGCGAGGATATCCTTGATCCAGCTTTGATTAGAAAGCAGTCTTCTTTTGAGTTCCGCTACTGCCAGAACAGTTATGTGCAGCTCACGGGCAGCTTCTGTGGCGAACGCTGCTGTACACGAACGCACAGCATCCATTGTTGTATCACCTATTACCATAAGATCCACTGTAGAGCTTTCCCCGGCAGTTCCATTTGCGTAGTCTCCGTAAATAAAAGCCATTCCCAGTTTATCAGTGCAGCTTTGGAGATCGGCACCAAGAAGCTCAACAAGCCCTGTAGTTTTCGAAAAAATCGATTTGAGCTCTCTGTATATAAGGTTGTCTGTGTTTGTGGTGTAATGTACCTGATTGCCAACCCTGGTTCGCGTAATTATACCTGCTTTTGCAAGTCTGCTGACCTCTCTCTGAACAGCACCACGACCGCATTCAAGAAATCTGATAAGCTCAAGCAGATAGAAGGACCGCCCTGGATTAAGAACAAAAGTTGATAGTACTTTTCTTCTGACCTTACCGAAAAGACATTCCCCAAGCAGCTCATTTGAATTGTTACTCATATTGGGTATATCAATACTCGTCCTGGGTATGTCAAGTCGCAACCTGCTGTGCATACTAGAAATAGTATCTGAGCCCGAACTGAAAATGTCTTTTCGGAGACCATGCAAGAGGATTTCCATACGGCCCTGAAGGATCAAATTCCGGGGATCCATCTCCATCCAGATCCTGCTCATACCAAATCACATCATATATATGATCAATGTTCATTCTGTTAAATAGATTATACACATCTGTATAAATAGCAACAGTACCTATTCCGGTCCAGAATCTTTTTTCAACCCTTAGATCCGTTTTCATCTTCCATGGATATCTTTCGCTATTGGGGTTTAGCGTATAGACTCCATGCTCCTGATTGTTGTAAGGCATCCCACTGCCGAATGACCACCGTAGATTCGCTGCAAGCCCCTCAAGCCAGTCAACTCCCAGAAACCTGTCACCCTGCTGTACTGACAGTGAGAGGATTGCATTCATTGTGTGTGTCTGATCCCAGTTCAATGGACCGAGTTCAGTTGTTCTTGTTGCTGTTACTGAAGAGCTGTAACCAAACGCTCTTGAATATGTGTAGTTTGTGGTGCCCTTCCAGTATCTGTCATATTGGACATCTACTGATAACTCAAAGCCGGATACGGTTCCATTTTCTTCAGAGTTACCGAACTGGAAGAAATCTCCTGTTCCCTGATGCATTTCAGTTGTTATCAAACCATCCATGGTTTTGTAGAAGAAAACGCAATCCAGAAGAACATCTGGAGAGAAAATGTGTTTAAAACCGATTTCATATCCTGTTGTTACTTCCGGTTCCAGCCCTGGATCCCCTTGAAAGGATCCAGCCTCCGGTGAGGGAGAATTCCAGTACAAGAGGCTCAATGCAGGTATCTGAAAATAATGACCATAGCTTACCCGGAGCATATCCCGTTCACTGACTGGATGCGATACTCCAATTCTCGGGCTGAGTTTCCATGCTGTGGCAATGCTGTCGATTCCTGAATCCAGACCATCCAGTCTTAACCCTGCTAGACAGGTGAGACCTCCAAGATGTTGAATCCTGTCCTGAAGGTAAATACCGTGAACAGTTGGATTTCCTGTCCATTCAGAAAACCATGCTGTCTGACCCGGCTGGGCATAAACATCCCACCCGTCACTTTCCAGGAATTGTCCATCATATCCAACTCTTATCTGATGATGTATGCCTGGCAGCCAGGTAAGACTGAACTTCATCTGGTTCATGACGGTACTCGAGTGATGTCGTATCCAGGGATGGTGCCCTGCTCTGTGAAAAGTGTCTCTGTCCAGGTAATAATCGGGAGCCTGGTACTCAAACCATTCCTCCATACTCCAGTCTTCTCCAAACCTGTCACCAAGAGAGTCTCTGAGCATTCTATCTTCTTCGGTTGTATACCTTGATAACTGAATTTCTGAATAACAGGACGAGGAGAGAGTCTGCATTGCAGAGAAGTTAATCCCGCTGATGGTCATGTCCCTGGTTGGAAGAGCCTCCTCCTGAGGTCTTGCATAGTACAGTGTATCCCCATCATCAACAAAATTCTGAGGTATTCTTGACCACTGCCAGTCTCTCCACCCCCGCTCACCATCAGAGTAGTAAAAGCCGAATTGAATCCTGGAGCCTGAAACTGGTTTCCATGTCAATTTGGAAATAAAGTTTGTGACATCTCTGTAGCTGTTGTCCCAGTTCCCTCTGCTGTCATATCGGTCATACCCGCTTATTTTTCTTGAAGTTGACAGTAATAAACCTGATTCTCCCGGCAGACCTATGGGCAAACCAACGGTAAGTTCTCCTGTAAGTGCGTCACCCCTGTATGAATGATCTTCCCATATCCGATAGCCGGCAAGACTCTCACCACCTCCGGCATACTCTGTGTATGCTCCGGCTGCAACATCACCTGCAATAAAAAAACCATTACTGCCATCCCTGGTAGTGATTGATATGACACCGGATTGAGCCCCGCCGTACTCAGCACTGAATCCTCCGGAAATGACCTTCATTTCTGCAACTGACGACATGGGAAGGTCGAAAGAATACATGTTGTCTGAAAGATCGTTCATAGGAATTCCATCCACAAGATAGAGGATCTCACCACTTCTCCCTCCCCTGATATGTAGATTCCCCCCTGCAACCACCGCACCGGCCTGAAGAACTGCAAGATCCTTTATGCTTTCCACAGGAAGACTCTCAATTTCATCTGTGCTTATGAAGTGCACCGTTTCGATCTCATCATATTCTATGAGGCTTCTCTGATCTCTTACAGTGATAACTGTGTTGCCCTGAGCCTCTTCTTCAAGCAGGAAATCAACCCTGGTTGTCATGCCGCCGATGACTTCTACACCGTGAACTGTATGGGAAGCCCTTCCCACCATTCTCGCAGTAAGAGATACAACCCTCGGTTCCATGTTATACAACAGATACTCACCATTAGCGTCAGTCATAACACCATAAGCAGTACCTGCAACCATCACAGAAGCACCTGCAACAGGCTTACCATCAGAATCAAGAACCAGGCCGTTAACCATTCCGCTGTCCAGAGCAAACCCCAGACCAACCAGCACGAAGAGCGCAATATGTATCTTCAAGGCTTACCCCTTAACCGTGTTACAACAACACAAGTAACACGCTATTTCCCATTTCAGCTCTCTATCATCTGTGAGTTATCTTATATACCTAAAAGCACTTCATGTTCCATTGCCTCTCTCAATCATCCTGTTTCTGTGTAAATACCCTGATTAATTGCTGGAACTAACGGCGAATTATCGACTACTGCTTAATCAGAGATCAATTTGCCGCACTGTGGGCGTTGTGCTGCTTCTGTCGGAAAGGGCGGTTGTTTTGAGATTATTTTGTCTTTCCTTCGCTGTGTTTCTCGCAGTGATCAGCGGGTGTGAATTACGCACGACTCTCGAGCCCACAGAACCTGATTATGTAAATCCGAGTTTCCCTGATGCAGTACGGGGCGCAGTTAAAAACAATTTATGCTATGCTGAGGATTTCGCAGTAAGCGGAGACGGATACTGGGTATTCGCTGCGAACCGGGTGCGAAGATACATCGACAAAACCTATGTTTCTGAGGGACCAACCTCGCCAAACAAGATTTTCTTTCCGGAATCCTTTCCTTATACAGACAGGCCCAACCGGCTGGTGGCTTCATACTTCGGCGACCTGCTCTACTGCAATTTTGCCGACAGGAATACAATTTACATTATAGATACTGAAACCATGCAGGAAACTCTTCTCTGTGAGGGGCAGGATAATATTTCAGAACTCTACCTTACGGAATTCGATGAGTCTATTCTGGCAGTGTATTTCACCGAACACCTGGTTGACCGATTCAACGCACTTACAGGAGAACTTGAAGGCTCCTGTGTTCTTCCGTGGCCCCCAATACACAGTTCTCTCTCACCGGATAAGAAAACTCTGGCAGTCTTTGGTGTTCCAGCCTACGAAGCAGCACTGATAGATCTGGCAACAATGTCTGTGATCAAAACTCTTGATGTTGGAAGTGCTGTAACGACCTTCTCATACTCCGGACTTGGTAACTACCTTGTTTTCTTTAGAGGTGGAAACTACAAACCTGCCGTGAACAGGTACAGTCTCACCGATGATAAATGGTGGGGATGGCAGGAATGCAACAGATTCTATACCCACAGCCATCCTGTACCCGGGTCTGAGAGTGTAGCAGCCAGCAGGTCCAATCACAACTGGCTATCTGTAATCAATGCGGAGAATATGGTATTTGCGCCGCCTCTGGAATGCCCTGGAAACCAGTGGGAGGTCGAAGCATCCGATAATGGCCAGAGAATCTTCGTAATGACCCGCTGGCCGCATAGGATAGTTGTCTTCCATATGGACTAAGTACTGGACAGCAGACTACGCCAATGTCATTGGAAACTCCACCATCAGTGTACTCAGCTTATTATTCCGTTCTCCCGCCCAACTGCGATAAAAGCCGCTATTGCCCTGTCAAGCTGATCCCTGGTGTGCGCTGCACTTAGCTGTACCCTTATTCTCGACTGCCCCAGTGCCACCACAGGGAAAAAGAAACCAATCGCATAAACTCCATGCTCCAAAAGATCATTGGCGAATTTCTGTGCAAGAACCGCATCGTTGTCATAACCGCCAAACATAATTGCCACTATTGCAGTGTTGCCGTCAAGAGTGGTAAAACCTGCTTCCTTAATTCTGCTTCTGAAATACTTTGCATTCTCATGCACCCTGTCTCTAAGGGAAGTACTCTCTGTAAGCATATCTATTACCTTGAGAGTAGCTCCCACCACAACAGGCGCCACAGTGTTGGAGAAAAGGTATGGTCTGGACATCTGACGGAGCCAGTCAATCAATTCCTGGCGACCGGATGTACATCCGCCACTGGCGCCACCAAGTGCTTTTCCGAAGGTAGTGGTTATAAGATCAACCCTGCCCATCACCTCGAAATGCTCATGGGTACCTCTTCCAGTAGAACCGATGTACCCGGTTGCATGGCTGTCATCAACCATAAGAATAGCATCGTACTTCTCACAAAGCTCAACAATTCTGTCAAGAGGAGCAATGTCACCATTCATGCTGAATACACCGTCAGTTGTAACCATGCGATACTTGCAATTCTGTACATCATCGCTGGCCAGGACAGCCTCCAGGCCTGGAAGATCTTTGCCATCGAAGTTATAGGTACCGGTACCAACCTGATTGTGGCTGTAGATGTACCTTCCGGCTTTACAGAGCCTTACTCCGGAGATGATTGATGCATGATTCAACTGATCAGCAATAATGGCGCTGTCTGAATCCAGAAAAGGTTCAAATATTCCTGCATTCGCATCATAGCATGCCGCGTAGAGAATGGTATCATCTGTACCAAGGAATTCAGATACTTTCGT
>JAGLDB010000115.1 GCA_023145935.1 Candidatus Sabulitectum sp.
AAGGCAGTTGATGCACCTATTGCAATCCTCTCTGCAAATTCCTCTCCTCTGCCGGACGATTCATCCTTTATTCTCAGTTTGCGATCACTGCAGGAGGTTCATTCAGTTTCCCCCTTTATTGAAGGCGAAGCCGTTGCAAGAATGCCTTCCCGGGATATTGAAGCAGGCTGCCTGGTGCGAGGCATAGCTGAAAACTACTTTCGGGACACAGGTCTGGACTCTATGCTTATCTGGGGAATTCCTCCAGCCATATCGAAGGACGATCTTCCAGGAGCTGTTCTTGGCATATACCTTGCAGAAGATTTCATGCACAGCATGGGGGATACCCTTCTTTTTTTCCCCCCTTCCGCCTTTTTTTCCAGTGGAAGAACCGGGGTAGGTCGAGCGGTACTGGCAGGCTCAATAGAAACCGGACTACCGGTTAACGACAGAAAGATCGTTTACCTTCCTCTTGAAACCGCTTCGCGGATATTTCTTCCCCGGGGAGGGTATACTGGTTTCTTCATTCAACCTGAAGATAATTTTACCCAGGAGGAAACTGTCAGGGCTTTAGAAGATATCGTTCCTGATTCCATGAATGTTCTCACCTGGCAGCAGAGGAATCCTGCTCTTTACGCAAGCCTTAAACTGGAACGACTGGGAGCTTTTGCAGCGATTCTTCTCATAACCCTGGTTGCGTCGTTCAACATAACCGGAACCATCGCCAGATCTGTTGTTGAAAGAAGAAGAGATATTGCCGTGCTTAAAGCTATAGGAGCAAATCGTCAGCTGATCCTGCGTGTTTTCCTGTGGGAGGGATTGCTGGTGGGTCTGGCTGGTGCTGTGGGCGGTATTATTCTCGGCCTTGCAGGCTGCTGGGTCATTGGATCCACCGGTATTATACATCTGCCGGATGTTTACTCTTTTCACGATTCATTCCCTATGAAGATATCCTTAATGGCTGTATTCACCGCCGGTGGTGTATCTGTATTGATAAGTATTCTTGCAGCACTGGTACCTGCAGCCCGGGCATCAGCTCTCGAGCCCACAAAAGGGCTCCGACAGTGATCCTTACTGCTCTTCTTGCTTTCCTGATATCTCCTGCGGATTCTGCAAGAGAACTTATATCCATCCGCTACATTCCCGAAGCTGCCATAATTTATTCACAGATGGCAGCCGCTGAAGATGGTTCCTGGATGCTTGAATTCGGCAGGCTTCTTGAAGCATCAGGCAGGTTCTCAGACGCCCGCCGAATCTATGGCATCGCCCTGGGAAACAGCACCTCCACAGAAACATCAGACTGGTTGATCAACAGAAGACTGGGAGTCACCCCAGTTGATACAACCATTGTTATAACCGCAACTGTTTTAAATACAGGTGATATAACTGCCTGGGGTGTTCAAGTGATACTTCCAATGCCGGTCCCCCATCCTCCATTCCAGAATATCACCATTATTCAAAATGATTTTTCTTCATCCGGGGGCCTTCTGAGTGCAGATATACCATTTATCCCCCCTGGGCAAAGCATTGAACTGTCAGTTACACTGCATGTTCTTCAGAGGCCCGGCTCTGCAAGACCTGTCAGCCAGGCATTAAGCGACGAGAACCTGGCCTGGATCACGGAAACCATAAGAACAATGCCGGTTCCTGCTGCTCTTCCCGGTCCATGCGTTCCCATGAGCGAGGAAATGGCAAGACTGGCGGAAGAACAGGGGTTAACTCTGCAGGTGGAGGGAGGGGTAATACTGGACAGAACAGGCTGCATCTTTCATGCCTGGAATGTGCTGGAGAACCCGGTTATCAGAATTGATCCCCTTCTTTTTAAAACCGACTCTCTTCTGGGATTCGCACACAACCCCACAGATGTTATTCCCCTGTGGGATCTTGGGCCTACAGACGGATATGAGCTGAATCTGCTTTACAAAAATCCTGATTGCCGGCTTCAAGGCTCAATGAAGATCGAAGCACAATAATAAAGGAAGAAAAGAATGAAAACATATCTTGAATGCTACCCCTGCTTCCTCAAGCAAGCTCTCAGTGCCGCGAGAAGGGCAGAAGGGACAGAGGCTCAACAGCTATCAGTCATAAGACGAGTTATGAAAATTCTTAACAAGCTGGATGCCTCTGCAATCCCACCGGAGATAGCAAGGCTTGTACACCACGCCGTGCGGGAAGAGATATCCTGCCCTGATCCGTACAGAGAAGCCAAACGGAAAAGTACAGAACAGGCACTGGCTCTGCTGCCCGAGCTTAGGAAACTGATCGATGATTCACAAAACCCCATGGACACCGCCATCAGACTGGCTATTGCAGGCAACATCATGGATCTGGGTGTTATGGAAGACTTCGGTGATCTTCGCCACACCATAAAAAGAGTGTTGAAACAACCGTTTGCCATAGATCACACTGAAGAACTGAAAAAACTGCTGGTAACATCAGACCACCTGCTTTATCTGGCAGACAACACTGGTGAAACAGTGTTTGACAAAGCTCTTATTGAAAGGATCAACATCCCTGTGATCTACGCGGTAAAGGGTTCACCGGTACTCAATGATGCCACCGAACAGGACGCCATTGAAGCCGGGCTCCATGAGGTCGCCACAATCCTGTCCAACGGAAGCGATGTGCCTGGAACTCTGCTTAAACTGTGTTCCGCGGAATTCAGAGAAGCTTTCAGGAATGCCCCTGTGATAATAGCAAAAGGCCAGGGTAACTACGAATCACTCAGTAACGCAGGCAGCAAAGTGTTCTGCCTGCTGCAGGTTAAATGCCCTATTATCGGAGAAGACATCGGGGCTCCCACCGGCAGTATTATCTGCCGCCGCTCTTACCCGTGATGGACTGCGTAGGAATCAAGAAGGCTTCGTATCATCTTCTGTTACTGAGTACCGTGTAACTCTACTTCTTTCTTGAAGAAGTCAACACTGCGGCGGGTAAGAGATATTCCATGCTTTTTGTCGATTCAGCAAATCATTGTGTTCATCCCACTGGAAGTCCGGTTTCTTTCTCATGGATTGATGATACACCGTGTATGTCTGTTTGTCTGTACTTATGCATGGCTCTTCCCGGTAAGGAAACAGCTCTTTCCTCAATCAGTTAAGTTGTCGTAATGAATACTGCAGTAAACGAAGTCACCGGAGGGGCTTGATGCTATTCCCAGAACTTCGTGATCTATATCAATCTCTCCCGCGAGATCCAGACCGGGAAGATCAGCGACTATTATTGAAGAATCACCACCGGTTATGTACAACTGGTTCAGACCGGGTACATAACAGAGCCTGGGCACACCGCCTGTTACTTTCAGTGAATCTGTTACTGCAAGAGTGCTTCTATCCAGAGCAATAACACCACTTTCCCCAAAATTCCCGAACTCCCACCACGACACATACAGGGTGTTCGATCCAGGAACCAGACATATCTCACTTAAATGCTCAATACCGGTGGAAACAATTTCTTCGCCGGTGTCGGGATCGAGACAAATTAATGAGCCGGATTGATAGATGTACAACTCACTGCCCGTCTCCGAGAACGCCATATTCCACGTATGGAAATCAAGCGTATCCACAACACTCCCCAGTTCTGTGTCAATAACGAGAGTACACAGCAGTGAATCATTCTGTGGTACATAAACAAGACTGGTTCCCGGTCTGTGTGCAATGGGTGGTCCCGAGATTCCACTCAGCGACATCGTATCAGTTACGGTCAGTGATGGAGTATCCACCATATAGATCACTCCCGGGAAAAGAGCATAAAGCTCAGTTCCCTCATGGTTCAGACACAGATCTCCGCAAAAACCGGATGATCCGAAAGTAAGAGTACCGCTGACTGTCTGCGAAAGGCAGTCTATCTGAATTACTTGATCATCTCCATAAACGGAAACAACATAGGCATAGTTACCATCACTGGATATGCGAATTCTCGTATTGAGAACATAGCCCAGATCAATTTCTGCAACTACCGAACCAGTAGATGTACTGATCACCGACACCTGGGAAATGAAGGTTTCAGAAGGCTCGGTAGAACTGTTACATGCAAGTGCAAATGTAAGTGCAAGAAGCAGAATCCACAGAATTATTACCCTGAGCATTGTATTCCTCCTGAATGATTATTGATGTGAACTGCTAAACTATGGAAAGTGTTCAGGAAAAGTGGTCATAGCCCTGAGAACGGATCTTAATCTGTTCGCCTCGATTTGTAAGAATAAACCCCTGCCCCTCGCTGGCAGTGCCTATTCGATAAAAGCCATCGCCTGGTGGTAATGCTCCCGCAGGCAGAGCAAAGAGCAGTTCGAAATCCTCACCTGCACTGCATGCTGCAACAGGATAGCTCTGGGCATAGGGAACAAGAGGAACCCACTCAAGCTCTACGGTGATCTCAACACCGCTTTCCCTTGCCAGATGTTCACATTCAGAAAAAAGACCGTCAGAAATATCAATGGCTGCTTTCACACCGCAGCTTCTCATAGCAGGCAGAGCGTCAAACCTGGCTTTCGGGGCAAGAAAAAGCTCAACCTGCTTTTTCTCCATTGCAGTAAGCTCCTCTTCCCTTCCTTTTTTCAGAAGCTCAGGCGAATCCAGCGATCTGCCCAGGGGACCGGTTACCCATATTGAATCCCCGGGTTTTACAGCACTTCGCAGCAGTGGCTTGCTACTGCCGCACTCGCCTATGACAGTCAGTGTTATTCCGAAGTCTGATCCCTCTATGGTCTCGCCACCCACCACTGAACAGTCACTTCGGGATGTGAGGCCTTTGTAAAACTCCATTAGCCAGTCAACATCCATGTCCGAGGGAAGCATTACTGCAGAGAGAACGCTTCCGGGTTCTGCTCCCATAGCAGCAATATCCGACAGGGCAGCTTCCAACAGCCTGATCGCCAGCAGATCAGGAGAGGTCCACCAGCGATAAAAGTGTGTTCCCTCAAAAAACGAATCTGTGGTAACTACCGGAGTTCTCAGCGAGACAAGAACCGCAGCATCATCACCAGCTGCAGCCATGGGGAATTCATCTCTTATGGCTCTGATGAAACCGTGTTCGCCAATATCCTGCAGGTACTTCATTATCGCCTGAGGATCACTTCCAGCCGGGACAGAGCCACAGCTGGAGAAGCGTCGGGAGAACTCATAACGCCCATGGGAGAATTGCATGAGCAGGTGGCTTGATACTCTTCCCCCAGCAGAAGAAGAGCTTCGCTGAGCACCTTCCCGGCCATTATCACATTGTCTTTCACCACTTCCATGACCATTTCAACAGTCACATCCTCTTCGGACTGATGCCAGCAGTCATAATCTGTACTCATTGCAAGTGTGCCGTAACACATCCCGGCCTCTCTTGCCAGTTTGGCCTCGGGCAGAGTGGTCATGCCTATTATGTCCCACCCCTGTGCCCTGTAAAATTCACTCTCGGCTCTGGTGCTGAATGCCGGTCCTTCCATAACAACCATTGTCCCGCCATTGTGAACAACAGCACCCGCCTTCTGTGCGGCTTTAACAAGAAGGCCTCTTAGATCCGGGCAGTAGGGATCTCCCAGGGGAGCATGTCCCACAACCCCTCCCCCGAAAAATGTGGAATCTCTGAGCCCTTTTGTTCTATCGAAAAGTTGATCTGGAACAACGAAATGTCTGGGTTCAATCTCTTCCCGCAGGCTTCCAACCGCATTAAAGCTGATAAGCGTATCCACACCCACACTCTTGAGTGCATAGATATTTGCTGCATAGGGAACCTCAGACGGGGTATAGATATGACCTTCCCCGTGTCGTGGAATAAATGCCAGATCCAGCCCGTGAAGCTTGCCAAATGTTAAGTGAGCAGACGGATCGCCATATGGTGTTTCTATTCTTTCGCTGCGAATTATCTCCACTCCGGGGATGGAGTACACTCCGCTTCCTCCTATGATTCCAACAGTACGAGACATCGTGCTCCTTTCAAGTTCATTCAGATGTCAATCATACAGAGAGCATGGACTTCAGGAAACCTTCTCCTGCCTTACATGAACAGCTGCACTGAATTTCCTAGGGGTTGAGTCTGTAATTATTTTGCCTTATAGTTGGCTTGTGAATATTGTAACTAATCGTCGAGTTCAACTGAAAACTGGGAGGAAGTAAAAGTATGAAAAGATCTATGAACTTTGTGATGGTTCTGGC
>JAGLDB010000116.1 GCA_023145935.1 Candidatus Sabulitectum sp.
AAGGTGAATACGAGAGCAGCCATTCAAAATCATCGGGTTTGTCTGGATCGCCGTATTCAGATATCCAGTACTTTCCGCCCTGTGTAAGATGAAAGCGCAGCATATCAAGCAGAGGAACTCTGGATACAACCGCACCCCATAATTCAGGGCGCTGTACCAGTGCAGCCCCTGTAAGAAGGCCGCCATTGCTGCCGCCCATAATACCAAGATGTTTGCTGCTGGTGTATCTGCGAACAGAGAAATTATCATCTCCTGCAAGTCGTACCGGTCTTTTGCCTGTGAGTGCTTCTCCTGCTGCTATGAAGTCATCAAAGACATTCTGCTTGTTCCCCAGCATTCCGGCCTTATGCCAGTTCTCGCCGTATTCACCACCACCACGAAGGTTGGCAACTGCATAAATACCTCCCTGCTCCAGCCAGAACACCGTGGAGGCAGAGAAGAACGGTAACTTTGATGAGCCGAATCCTCCGTACCCTGTAAGGATCACGGGATTGCAGCCATTCAGCTCAACATCCCGGTGGCGCACTACGAACATCGGCACAACCGTATTATCGAAACTCCTGAAAAACACCTGTTCGGTTATATACGCGTCGGTGTTAATCTTCAGATTGGTTTCTATGAATTTCGTTAGCGTATTCCGGTGTATATCATATTGATAGGTCTCACCGGGTTGAAAAGCGGAGGAGTAGTAGACAAACACAGCATCTACCTCGTCTTCACCATAGGGCAGAGAGCCGTTGCCAATGCCGGGATATTCAATTTCTCCGATTCTTTTACCATCCAGAGAATGAATAAATGTATGTGTTCTAACATCGATTGACTGCTTGACAAACATCCTGTCGCCCATCAAACTGAGCCCAATCAGTACAGCATCACCCTCTGGAACAAGTGTTTCCCACTTGTTTAAAAGGGGCAGTGATCCGTCCAGGTTAACCTTGCATATCCTGTAGTTTGGTGCCTTGTTGCTTGTTCTTATGTAGAGTACACCTCTATGGATGTTAGCGAAGAACCGATCGGAATTGTTGCCTGTTATAGAGTCAAACCTGATCTCATCGGCAGAAAGATCAGCATAGAAAAGCTCATTTACAGTAAGACCGTGCTTTACACTGATAACAGCGTGCAGTCCATCGCGGGAAATAGCGGAAACTTGCGGCAGATCCGTTTCAGAAAGCCCATGTCCAAAGATCATTTCATCCTGCCGCCAGTCTGTTCCCAGCTTGTGCAGAAAAACCTTCATACCGTTCTTTGAAAGATTGTCAGGGTCGGCAGAGCGAGAGTAGATGAACCCGCTGTTGTCCGGCAGCCACTCTATCCCGGTGTAAACAAGTTTCGGGATCTCATCAAGTATTTCACCTGTCTCAATATTCATGACGCGGAGATGCGTCCAGTCACTCCCATCTTTCGACAGGCGGTATGAAAGAAGTTTACCATCCCGTGTTGGTGCATAGGAACCAAGACTTACATTACCCTGTGTGCTGAAGTCACTTGTGTTTATAAGAATCTGCTCTTCTCCATGGGGCCACAGGCGCATGTACAGCGAGGCATGTTTTTCACCGCGTTTAATACGGGTGTAAAAGATCTGTGAGAGGGTTGCAGTTGGAAAGCCTGTTCTGTCGTAGTTGAATAATTCATCAAATCGTTTCGAGAAAGATATACGCCTCGGATCATCCAGAAAAAGATCGTCAACAAGTTTGTTCTGCCGATCTATCCAGGTTGCTCGCTCTTCACTTTCAGTTTCCAGCCACCTGTAGTTATCAACCATTTTGTGACCGTGCAGAGTTTCCTCAAACGGTCTTATTTCCGTCTTCACAATTTCTTTTTGCATGGCACTCCAGACATGGTTGAAGAAAAGCAGCGTGAAATAAAAGAATGTCTATTTTTCTCTAAAGATCAAATGATAACCAAACTGAGTTTCAACAATGCCGGACATTTCGCCTACAGGCAGAGCGAAAGCTGCATCTTCAAACGGGCGAACCATCTGACCCCGACCGAATTCGCCCAGATCACCACCGTTTTCACCGGAGGGGCACTGGGAATACTCTGAAGCAGCATCTGCAAAATCAATCTCACCATCCATGATCATTGCGTTTATATCCTCGATCTTCGCGAGAGCTTCCTCTTTGGTCAGGGTAAAAACTCCATGGGCTGCGCAGCCTTCATAACAGACAAGAATGTGACTTGCAGTAATAACAGTTGGAGGCTCCTGGGCAACGGCTGTTGCAGCAGCAAGAACAGTAAGAAGCACGATAAGAACCGGTAGTACTCTTTTCATTGAAAACTCCATTCTATGGTTTTGTATCTATAAATACATGGGAGTCAAAAGTTCCATTCAATCACTCTCTGGATACGCTGTCAGTTGCTGGTAAAACCGTTGTTTGTAATGCTGTTTCCTACCATTCGCAGTCGGGTAATTGCTCCTTCGTCTTCAAAAGTGAAAAGATGGTCATTATCAGAAATGACGCAATCAGCTATGAGCAGCTCATCTACACTTACAATACGGAATGCTGCTTGAGTATTATCTTTGATAACGCAATTAGTAATAAATAAACTGGAACACTGAGTTACAAAAAAACCGACTTTCCCACAACCTCGCACTTCGCAACGGTCTACTGTAATCGAATTTGATCTGACCAGGTCAAAAACAGAACCCTGGCAATAACCGAATTCCTCAGGTTCCACATGGCTGAAGTAACCACCTGATATATTGATGTTTTCACAGTTCTGTAACTGGATCACATGTTGCTCTGTGTCATCCAGAAGAATTCTTGATCCGGGCTCAAAGATGATATCCATATTCGACAGGTTTGAGAGTATTATGGTGGTCTCGCACAGGTATGTGGCCATAGGGAATCTGATCTCATTCTTACCGGCAGCTACAGCACTCATGATCTGGAATTCCAGGTCAAAGTATTCTTCTGTCACAACAGGTAGTTCACATTGCTCATAGGCAGTAGCAGATGTCAGCAGAATAAGTGCAGGAAAAAACACCTTCCAGATAAAAATCAACATCAAATTCTCCTTTCATCCTCTACTGTCTTGTGAAGCGATAAAATACTGCTTGTGGTTTTGTACGGTCAACAGAAGAGAAGCAGAGTCCTACAGCTACCAGTTCAAATATGAGAATTAAGCCATTCCTCTATTCACCACAAGGGAAGAAACAAAGTGAGAAAACACCTACTGAAAACAGCTCTCAGGAGGCTGCTTTTTGTGAGTTTTTAACCGGTAAACGTATTCACATAAACTCTGCCTGTTGACAAAGAAAAGAATTTACCTATATTCAACCAGACGGTTAAACTGATTAGTTAAATGGAGGAAGAATGTCTCCGAAGAAGATGAGTGAGCAGACAATACTGGATGCAGCAGCAGAGGAGTTTGCAGAGAAAGGTTATGATGGAGCAAGAGTTGATGCCATCGCAAAAAGAGCCGGTATTAACAAGGCAATGCTCTATTACCGTGTTGGAGACAAGGAAGAACTTTACCGCAGGGTTGTTCTAAGAGGGCAGACCGGGTTTCAGAATGCGATACTGAAAGCCATGGAATCCACAAACACCGCCCCGGACACAATGGCATCTATGCTGAAGGGCATTACCGAAAACGCAGCAGAAAACAGGCTGATACCATCTATTATGCTCAGAGAGATAGCCGGGAATGCAAAAACTCTTCCGGAAGAGGGAAGAGATGGGCTGAGAAAATTCATGGATACGATCAGATCGATGGTAACGATGGGTATTGAAGAAGGCACTTTCAGGAACATCGACCCTGCTGCACTTCAATTTATGGTTACCGGAGCCATCTTCACACTCTCGCTTACTCGGGAAATGCGTCAGGAATTGAATCCTGATGACCCCGGGCCGATATCAGTAGAGCAGATCACAGAATCAATACAAGATATTCTTCTCCACGGTATTCTTAAGGAAGGACCTGAACAATGAAAAAAGAAACAGTCATCCTGTTCTTTCTGCTTTTACTGACAGTAGCGTGTGGAAGCGGCAATGAAAACTTATTCTCCGGTACAGTTGAGATCGATGATGTAAGGATCTCCGCAAGAGTTGGCGGTGCCGTTGAACAACTGCAAGTGACACAGGGAGATAATGTAGAGAATGGACAGATCCTGATCAGCATTGATCAGACAGAATACCTTCTTGCTCTAACCCAGAGAGAAGCTGCACTGACAATTGCCCAGGCAAATCTGGCAACCATGCTTGAGGGTACCAGAGAGCAGCAGATCATTGCAGCATCATCGTCTGTGTCCTCAGCCAGGGCAGCCAGAGACCAGACAGCAACAGACCTGATCAGGTTCACAGAACTGGCGCAGGCAGGGGCACTTTCCGAGCAGCAACTGCAGACCGCGCAGACCGCCGCAACCCAGACTCAAACACAGTATACTCTGGCACAGCAGAATTATTCTCTTGCAGTGGAAGGTGCTCGGGCAACAGAACTAGAGGCGGCGCAGGCTGCAGTTGAATCAGCAGAAGCAGCAAGAGGGCTTGCTGAAAAAAGACTGGAATGGACCGACATAATCTCACCGCTGACAGGGACAGTTACTGGAACCAATATTGAATCTGGAGAGAATATTGCCCCGGGAATGACTCTGCTTACCGTGGCAGATATGGATACAGTCAAGGCTATCTTCTACATTTCCCAGCCTTATCTTGCAACCACTGAAACAGGCAGCACAGTAATGGTCAGTACCGGCACAACACAAGAGACGCAGACTGTAACAGGAACAATAACTCACATATCTGACAGGGCTGAATTTACCCCTTCACAGGTAGAGACCCGTGAGGGAAGAACAAGCCTTGTCTATCGTGTTGAGGCAACAATCCCCAATCCGGAGAACATCTTCAAAGCAGGAATGCCTGTGGATGTGGAACTGAACCGCTGATGAAAGAAACATGCGTTGCAGTCAACGACCTGACGAAATCATTCAAAGAGGTTCAGGCTGTTAAGGGCGTCTCTTTTGAAGTGAGCAGGGGTGAGGTTTTCGGTCTTGTAGGCCCGGACGGTGCGGGAAAAACCACAACTATGCGGATACTCGCTGCTATCCTTGCTCCAGACTCCGGTGAAGCACTCATACTTGGTCTGAACTCTTCAAGAGAAAGGGAAAAGATCCACGACAGAATAGCTTACATGAGTCAGAGATTTGGGCTCTATCAGGATCTTACAGTTGAAGAGAACATGAAGTTCTACGCCGACATGTACGGAGTGAAGAGATCAGAGTTAAAAGCAAGCATGGACAAACTTCTTGAATGGAGCAGTCTTGTGCAATTCAGAAAGAGACCTGCGGGAAAACTCTCCGGCGGCATGAAGCAGAAGCTGGGTCTTGCCTGCGCTCTTATTCACACGCCAGAGCTGCTTCTACTGGACGAACCAACAAACGGGGTAGACCCTGTATCAAGGAAAGAGTTCTGGAACCTTCTTTACAAACTTGTGGATGAGGGGCTTACTATCATTATGACTACCGCCTATCTGGATGAAGCTGAAAGATGCCATCGCCTTGCCTTTATGGACAAAGGAAAGATCACAGCCAGGGGCACACCGCAGGAAATTGTAGGCCTGATACCAGGTGGAGTACTCAAATTCAATTCAGACAATCCATTTGAAGAGTCAAACAAAATAGCAGAGAACACAGAGGCAGTTTCGACGGTGTTCGGTTCGCAGGTGCATGTAATGGGAAATATTACAGAAGAAAAGATACAGAAAAGCATTAACAGGCAGGCAGAGATCACCAGATCAAAAGGGTCTGTTGAAGATGCATTCGTTTACCTTTCGGAAACAAATCATGGGTGATCAGGAAAAACTGCAGGAGCAGCCAGCAGTAATAATCGAGCATCTCACCAAGAAGTTCGGAGCCTTCACAGCGGTGGACGACATCTCATTTACTGTTAACAGAGGAGAGATCTTCGGCTTTCTGGGAGCCAACGGCGCAGGAAAATCAACCACCATCAGAATGTTGTGCGGTATACTTAAACCAACATCTGGAAGAGGAATCGTAGGTGGTGTTGATATCTCAAAGACCCCGGAGGAAGTAAAGACCTTCATCGGATACATGAGTCAGAAGTTTTCCCTGTATGATGATCTTACAATCGAGGA
>JAGLDB010000117.1 GCA_023145935.1 Candidatus Sabulitectum sp.
TCAGTTACTGGCTCTGTTGCTTTCGGGACGCCAGTGGTGTGTAGGTTGGCTTGCTCTCCAGAGCCCCACTGTCGTTACTGGTTCAATTACATCGCGGTGTGATTTTTGTTTCTTAGAGATGCAATACTGCACAATGGCAAGAATTCCAGTTTCTGATCTGGAAGTTTTTTGTATCTTCCATGATATAAAACAAATCCATAAGGGCAATCAATATTTGTTTAACAGCATATGCATACTTTTTAGACTTCCACCAGTGCCTGATTTAACTTCAATGGGATAGATGTTACCATTCCAGGTAAACAGGTAATCAACTTCTGCACTGCTTCCTCTTGCATTCCTCGCCCAATAGAGAAGGTCTGGTCCGTAATTGGCCAGTATTTCTTGGGCAACAAATTGCTCAGCCAGTTTACCTCTAAACATTGCGTGTAGATTTTGATGCTGTAGTTCAAGAGATGCAGAAATTTGTGAAAGCTTTTGCATAAGCCCGATGTCAAGCACTGAAGCTTTGAATTTTTTCTGATTTGCTGCGGCACCCAATGGCAAACCAATAGAATTGCATGATGGTATCTTGTTTAATAATTTAGCTTTTGTAAGCAGATCAAAAGCTTTGTGATTTGTCTTACTGGTAAAGTTCTCATTAAGTCTTGTGTACTTTAACTGTTCCCCACGCTTTTTGCAGAATTGCGGAAAACCGTATCCAGACATGCAGAATTCACAACAGGAGTATATTTGTTAAAATCATCTCTGTATGATTCTAGCAACTCAGATTGAACAGCAAATGTTTCTGTCATTGACTTTGAGTCCCGCCATGTTATTACACAATCCGGCATACCTCCAATGAAGAAGTAATTGCGAACTTCTTTTAGAAGCTCGTCCTGAACTATTTCTGAAACAGAAGAGGGATACTCAACTGATTTTTGTGCCATACCTTTTCCACGGACAGCTTGAAGGTACTCATAAAAAGACATGGGATTAACATGAAGGTACTGAACTCTGCCAACCGGAAAAGAAATCTTATCTAAAGCGAACTCCAGGAGAGAGCCAGCTGCAATTACATGGAGCTCAGGCATTTCTTCAAAGAAATATCTTAAAGACATTACTGCCCTGGGACAAGCTTGTATTTCATCAAAGAAAAGAAGTGTTTTACCCGGTGTAATAGTTTCTGTAAAAAGCTCCAGGTAATTAATTATTTTTACAGGATCCAAGTCGTCCTGAAAGAAATTATGCACGTCCTTGTTTTTCTCAAAATCTATTTTCACATAACTTGTAAATTCTTTTGCTAACACATTCTCTACAAGCCAGGTTTTACCAACTTGCCTGGCACCTCGTAAAATTAGAGGTTTGCGTCTGGGTGAATTTTTTCCAGATCAGTAGTTTATTCCCAGTTATTCTCTTCATTCTGTTCTCCCTTGTATTGGCCTAACAATTATCAATCCCATAAGTCAAGGATGTTTAGGGATTATCAATCCGAAAAGTCAAGGGTGAATTCGGATTCAAACCACAGAATGCAGCAGGAAATTCCTGAAAGCGGAACATTCATAAGCCAGTTGAGCGAATTCTTTCAGGGAGATACCCACTGGCTGACTGCCGATTCAAACGAAGTGATAAACTATGAAATGGTTTTTTAGCGAACTGCGGAGCATTCTGTCTGAGAGTATACTGATGATGGATTCTATTCAAGTTCAGTTTTTGTATACTGCAGGATTCAGGATCTGAATAAGCCTAGCCGCAAATACAATACGTTTCCAGATGATATCTGGAGTTCCAAATTGAAACTCTTGTTTATTCGGGCTTTACCAGCATGACTCGACGCTTTTCTTTTTCCATTTATGGACAGAGAACAACAAGAATTTCTTGCCATCAATAATCACAAGAGCCTGACATATTCCGGGAACCTGCGAGCAAATGCAGTTATTGCGGGATTTCAGGCGAACACCAACATTGGCAATAATGATCTCTGTATGTATTGTTCAGCAGAGAGTAGCATAAATCCTGATTGCGAGGTAACTATGGGAAATGAGATCGGTGTAGAAATAATGGCCCCTGCAGGCTCTTACGAGTCTTTGATGGCTGCAGTAAATGCAGGGGCTACTTCAATATACTTTGGTGTAGGCAATCTGAATATGAGATCGGGGTCCGCCAATTTTGAGGTGGACGATCTTGCTAAAGTAGTTAAGATATGTTCAGAAAATAATGTGAGAAGTTACCTGACATTGAATACCATCATGTACGACGAGGATCTGACTGATGCCAGGAAGATTTGTGATCTGGCTCTTAGTGCAAAGCTCAGTGCAGTCATTGCCTCAGATATTTCTGTGATCGAGTACGCAAGGTCAATCGGGCTTGAGGTGCATATCTCAACACAGCTTAATGTTTCCAATATGGATGCGGTTCGGTTCTATTCAAGATATGCTGATGTGATCGTGCTGGCTCGAGAATTGACATTAGCTCAGATCGCTAATATCTGCTCTTGTATTGAAAAGGAAAACATCTGCGGGCCATCCGGAGAACTTGTTAAGATCGAAGTATTTATTCACGGTGCCATGTGCGTGGCTATTTCCGGTAAATGCTACATGAGTCTTGCTCAGTACAACAGTTCTGCAAACAGGGGAAAATGCCTGCAGACCTGCCGAAGGCGATACAGGGTTATTGATGAGGAAACAGATGAAGAGTTGATAATTGACAACAAATTCGTGATGTCTCCAAAAGACATGTGTACCATCAAAATGCTGGACAAATTGATCGATGCCGGTGTTGGTGTGCTGAAGATAGAGGGCAGGGCAAGGGGACCGGAGTATGTTGATACTGTTGTAAAGCAGTACAGAAAAGCACTGACACTGATTGCTGCAGGGGAATATGATAATGAGTGCAAGGATGAATTGGAAAAAGAACTGAAAAAAGTTTTTAACAGGGGCTTCTGGGAGAACGGATACTATCTGGGAAAAAGGCTGGGAGACTGGTCAGGGGCTTACGGATCCCAGGCAACCACGAAAAAAATACTGGTTGGCAGGGTTGTCAATTTTTATAAAAAAGTGATGATAGTTGAAATTATGGTTGAATCGGGAGAGATAAGCATTGGGGATCAGATAGCGTTCACTGGAACAACCACAGGTATTGTCTACTCTGAAGTGGGTATGATTCTTGACAGCTCTGACGTGGAGACTGCTCTGTTGAAAAAAGGAAACACCGGAACGATCAAGCTCAAGCAGGTTGTGAGAAGAAATGACAAGGTATTTCTTATTAAGCCGAGAAATTAATGCTTTCTCCGGGATGCTGATAATGGGTGCATGTACAGTCGTTTGGGTGTATCGTTCTGGAAGTAGTCATATTTCTGGAAGTGATCAGATTTTGGAAGGGTAAACAGGGAGTTCTTGTGAAAGATCAGATAATACACATTCCCGGAAGCAAATACATTGCGAACAGAGTGCTGCTTATCTCAGCGCTTGCCGGCGGTAAATCTGTGATCTCCAACGTACCGGATAATGAGGATATCAGGCTGTTGTCATGGGCACTGGGCAGCATGGGTATCAGCTTCAATGAATTTAATGGCGCGGATATGGCAAAGAGGCTGGAAGTCCATGGAATCGATTCATCCTGCAGTTCTTTAAAGAAAAACAGAAAAATTGATGTTGGTGAGTCGGGAACTCTGCTTCGATTCCTTGTGGGGCTGGTCTGTTTGCTTCACGGGCAAACAGAGATAACTGCAGGCAGCAGAAACAAAAAGAGGCCAATCAAGCCCCTTATCAAAGCGCTGGGAGATCTGGGAGCCAGTATAGAACAGCTGCCTGGTGAAGAAATTTATCCCCTGAAAATAGATAAGGGACTAACTGGAGGCAGCACTGTTCTTGCAGGAGATGTGAGCAGTCAGTTCATAAGCTCTTTACTGATAGTCTCACCATATGCAGAGAATGATGTAGAGATAAAGGTTATGAAACCAATAGTCTCTTCAGGCTACATTGACATGACAATAAGAGAGATGGAAAGATTCGGGGTTGCTGCAAGAAGAGTTATTGGTGAAAAGTACGATCTGTTCCGGATTCAGGCAGGGCAGAGGTATTTGCCAGTGAACATGAGTATTCCCAAAGACTGGAGCTCCGCAAACTACCTGCTGGCGGCGTCTGTAATACTTGGCAGAGAGATAAGAATTGATGAGATTGATGTAAGATCGAATCCCGGGGAATCGGAATTCGTATCAATTCTGGAGAGAATGGGGTGCAGGGTATCAGTTGAACCCCGTAGTATTTCTATTCTGAATTCAGAGATACTGAATGGTATTGAGGTGGACATGAAAGACAGCCCTGATTCCGTTCTTACACTGATAGCAGTTGCTTTGTTTGCCAGAGGAACCACTGTTATCAAAAACATCGGACACTTGATACACAAGGAGAGCGACAGGATAAAGCAGGTAGAAAAGGAATTGAAGAAAATCGGGGCAGACATAAAAACCACGGAAGATTCAATTACCATTGTAGGGCGGAATCCGCTGCACAAGGCAACTGTTGAATCCCACAATGACCATCGACTGGCCATGTGTCTGGGGTTGATAAATATGAGAAATAGAGCTATGACAATAGTGAATATGGAATGTGTGCGGAAATCATTTCCTGAGTTCTGGGAATGCATGAAGAAGATTGATGAAGGCGGTGAGGAATGCCTGGAGATTCAATAGGTAAGATGTTTAAGGTAAGTGTGTGGGGCGAGTCTCATGGCCCATCTATTGGAGCAGTTGTTGAAGGTTGCCCTCCCGGTGTGGAATTGGATATGAACCTGATCCAGGAAGAACTGAATAGAAGGAGGCCGGGAAAGGATCGTTTTGTAAGCAGCAGGCAGGAGAAAGATAGATTTGAGGTTCTTTCCGGCTTGTTTAAAGGAAAGACCACCGGAACTCCAATAAGTATCATTATCAAGAATAATGGTTTCAACAAAGAGAATTATGAAGAACTGGGCGAGGTATTCAGGCCTGGGCATGCGGACTTCACATATCGGACAAAATACGGAATAAGGGACTACTACGGTGGCGGAAGAAGCTCTGCAAGACTTACAGCTCCCATTGTTGTTGCCGGTGCCATGGCCAGGCAGATTCTGAGAAATGAACTGGGAATAGAGATACTGGCCTATGTGAAACAGATCGGAAGTATTGAAGCAGTCATCAAAACCGGTGAAGCAGCTTCGCGTTCTCTGGCTGACAGCCTGATAAATTTTCCTGACAAACAAAGAGAAGTTGAAATTCTTGCGTTGCTTGAAAGATTGCAGGATGAAGGGAATTCTATTGGCGGCATTGTGGAATGCACAGTAGGGAATACACCGGCAGGATTGGGTGAGCCGTTGTTTGGCAAGCTGGATGGCGATCTGGCCGGGGCAATGATGGGACTGAATGCGGTGAAGGGATTTGAACTCGGCAATGGCTTTGAATGTGTTGAGTTAACTGGAAAAGAAAACAATGATGAGTTCACTGTAGTTGAGGGCGATACTGTTACCATTACTAATCGCTCCGGGGGGATACAGGGAGGCATATCCAACGGAATGCCAATAGTATTCCGGGTTGCATTCAAGGCTGCACCAAGCATTTCTCGAAAGCAGAGAACTGTTGATGTTCATGGGGAGAAAAGAGAAATACAGATACAGGGGGATCATGACATTTGTGTTGCGATCCGTGCTGTGCCTGTTGTTGAGGCATTGGCTGCAATCGTTCTTCTTGACCACTATTTGAGGCACAGAGGGCAGTGTGGAGTCATAAAGAAATGAATCAGATTGATGAATTAAGAAAAGAGATAGACAAAATTGACAGTGAGATAGTCCATCAGCTGAACAGGAGAATAGAGCTGGTCTTGAGTATTAAAGATTACAAAAAGCAAAACAAGTTACCTGTTGAAGATATTGCCAGAGAGGAAGATGTAATTTCGAATCTTGAATTCGACAAGCTCGATGAAGATTTTGTCCGGGATATTTTCAAAACCATTTTCAGCTATTCCAAATCAAAACAAACTCAGTAATTGAGTCGGACCCCACAGAGCAAGAAATCTAAAACAATTCCTGGTACTT
>JAGLDB010000118.1 GCA_023145935.1 Candidatus Sabulitectum sp.
AGATTCAATCAAAGCCCGGGAACAGTACCTATGGCTTTAACTGGTTTTCCTGAACTGCCTGTTGTAACCTGTTTTGTTGCAGTACCAGATGGAGTTGATCTTGATCTCTCCTTCTCTGCAAATTGTATGGAGATGATTGATTGCCTTCCAGTTTACCCCGCTCCGTACGACAGTCTTGTTCATGAGCATGGAGTTACTTTCATAGATGAATTTTTCGAGAAGGACTCCTCTGCATACTTGTCTTCAGAATGGTACCCTCCTGTAACCGCAGAGATATCAGGTGAGTTCAGACTGCGAGATCAGCGTGTTGCTATCGTTAATGTCTATCCTGTTCAATACCTTGCTTCCCATGGCCGCTTGAGGGTGTGGAGCGATATTGAAGTAAAAGTCAATTTTCAGGGAACTGATCCAGTCTGGAATCAGGCTGGGCTTGGCTATTACGATCACATCATTGGTGACAGACTGATCGGGTACAAACCGGATGTTGCTCCAATTCCAATAGGACTGCCCGCAGGCAGTGTATTCAGGCATGAAGACACTCTTGATGAACCACCGTTCGTTCCCGACTATGTGATAATTGTCGCTCCGGGTTTAGATGGAACCTTTGTGGATGACTTTGCAGAGTATCGGGCTTCTCTGAACAGCTTTGATGTGCTGATTGTGAACATTGCAGATATTATAGAAGGTTACGGAACTTCTGATTACTATTTTATATCCGCAGACATCATCCGCAACTACACAGAGGCTCTCTGGGGCTGGAGCAGCCCTGGTGACAGACCAACCTACCTTCTTCTGATCGGTGATCATGATGATCCTGGTTGGTTTTCTTACAGCTATTGCCTGCCTGCAAAGGAAAATATTCCACCTGGACTTGAAGCAAATGACGAGTGGCTGGTGCTTTTTGATGAACAGCGAGATGTTTTCTCAAGTCTTCCCGACATGATAGTAGGCAGACTTCCTGCAACTGAAACAGAGACTCTCCAGAACATGTTCAATCTGATTGAGTCGTATGAGTCAGAAGCTGAACTTCCGTATCCAGAGAATCTGGCCAACCGCAGACGAATCACTCGCCTTGCCGGTACAGTAAGAGATAAGGATGCATTTATTACTGAGGACACATGGGATCCTTCAGTTGGCTGGACTGACTCTCTTCGTACATGGATGGGTTATGACTGGGATAACTACTATTGCGGTGACGGCGAGGATACCCATAACTTCAGACCTCCAAACCCTGATGGCAGCAGCATGACCAGTGCCGACTGGGTGGATGCCTGTAATACCGTATTTGAACGAGGATCTCAGATTGCTTTCTATTCAGATCATGGAGATTTCCATTTGTTTTCAGCAGGGTTGAACTGGAATGAAATAAATTTTGGTGTGCCTGATTCCACATTTGATAACCTTGATGTAATTGCATTAAATCCTGACCCTGACCACTGGGCCCCCTTTGTGCTAATACTGTGCTGTACTGCCGGAACATTCAACCATACTGAACCGGAACATGAAAGCATAAATGTTTATGAATGTTTGTGCTATGAAGACGATTTCAGACCTACTTACGATTTCTCATCTGACTGTCTGGCTGAAAAATTCATAAAGCATACTGACTGTGGGGCTATTGGTGTGTTTGCCGGATCCAATTCTTCATCTATTTACTCTTATAAATACTATGGAGAGGGGATACTGACCGCAGTATTTGAGAGGGGTATTACAAGAACAGGGGATGCTATTCTTTCAGCGAGACTACAGCATCTTGATATTTTTATGGGACCTGAAGGAGGAATCAGGGCAATGGCCCAGTTTAATCTTTTAGGCGACCCGGCAGTTGATATCGGAGACAGAATGAAGTTCCGGGACTGCTGCGATTTGATCATTAGTCCTGCTGATCTTGAAATGAACCTGTATCCTACAATGAGCGTTGATGGGGAAGGTCTGGTAAATTTCCATGCCTCAGTCCGGAATGCCGGGAGGCAAAACGCTGATCCCTTTGTTGTTACCATGGAGGTGACAGATGGCAACAGTGTCCCTGACATTCTCACAACTCAGTGTTCAGGGCTGGCTGCCGGTGATGAAACAATCATTGAATTTGAGTGGAACAATACATGGTTTACACCTCCCGGAACACTCTATTTAACAGCATCAGCAACTGATCCTGGCGGTCTTGCACCTGATTCATGGATGCCGAACAATTCCGCTTCAAATGAAGTTGAAGTAGTGGACTTCTACCCTAATGAAACAGGATGGCCTTCTTCTACAGTTGAGTCTATCATTGTTCCCCCTGTTCTCTGCGATTTTGACGGTGCTCCCGGTCATGATCTGGAAATAGTAATAACAACGGAGAGACAACTGAATGTTTTTCGGAGTGATTCTCCAGGATCACCGATCTGGGAATCAGGTTATTACTTTATGTTCAATACGCCGTCAGGCGAGGTATGGCCCAGTATCCCGGTTGCAGGGAATGTGGTGGGGGATGGTCTTTCAGACATAATTGTAGACGGTAAGGATGAATTGATGATTTTCAACATAACCTCGAATGAACCAATCAGCAGTTTTGCTCATTCAGGGGAATGGTTTTGGACGGACAATCACACTGTTGCCCTTGCTGATTTTGTTGATGAGGCAGACTTTGAGACAAGGGATGAAATCGTACTTATTCGAGGTAGAGAGCTGCAGATTTTTGATGTAGTCAACGATGATCTCGTGGCCATTCGAACAGTTCAACTGCCGGGTATACCGGCAGATGCAAATACGATCTCAAGCTGGCCCCTGCTTAAGGATCTGAATGGTGATGGCAACATGGATATTGTAGTGAGTCTTCACTATAATGTATTTATGCAACAGGATCATTCGTTGTGCTTCGTCTACGATTATACTGCGGATGAGTTTGTTTCAGAGAGGGATTGGCCAGGAGTGCAGTGGAGAACTGTCCCAGCCGTCGGAAGCCTGCCTCAGGGGCAGTTAATCTCAATGCCCACAGACCTGGCAACATCAGCACAGAATCCTGCATTGCTGCTTGATCCCGGAGATCTGACGACAAGTGCAGAGTGCCAGAGTAACCCCGGTCTTGACTCTTATCATGTTCCATACTGCATCATGGCAGACTGGGAGCCCCTGACACCAGGTCCCGACAGAATTATCGCCAATACAGAAAATCAGTGCTTTGTGTGGGATGAGGATGGAGATCATGTGGGGATTTTTCCTTTTGTATATGAAGAGTACGCTGGATTAAATCGTCCCCCCTTCCCTGCACTTGGTGAGCTGGATGATCATGACGGGTTCGATTATGCGGATGTAATTACAGCCACCAGAGAGGGAACAGTATTTGGGATATCCAGTGACGGCAGTGAGCTTATTAACCTTGGCTTTCCATACATTCTTCCTGCATCAGTTCAGGGCGGTTTTGTGATTGCTGACATTGATAATGACGGCAGGGTAGAGGTTGTCTTTGGAACCATGGATAACTACATTCATATCTGGGAGCTTGGCAGATGTTTACCGGGTTATGCTCCATGGTCCCAGTGCCAGCATGATGCTGCACGAACAGGAGTTCTGGAGGAGGATTAATGTTATTGTCACTGGTACTGTCCGGTTTATTCCTGATGACCCATGCCCCCGGGTGGAGTATGCCAATAATCACTGAAGATATGTGGTCATACAGCAGTCAACAGCGCAAAACCATTCAGGTTACAGGCACTGATACTTTGCATCAAGCATGGAACAAGTTTAACCAAGAGAGCAGGATAGGCTACAAGGTTTATCTGCCGGATGGAACGGTGCTGTTTCCAGAAACAATGGTGTCAAATGATGTTGGTTCAACCTACACCACCGGTTGTCTGGTGAATGAAGAAAGTGTCGCCGTATTCTGGAGAGTGGGGGCTCCAGCCTGGTACTGTATTCGTGACAGTTCCGGCTCAGAGCTGGTGCCCACCAGCCTTCTGATTCCTGATTCTTATGTTAATCGCCCAAGAGTGGAAGCTTCCAGCGACAGTCTTGGGCGTATTCATGCCTCTTTTGAGATCTCAGATGGGGTTTGCTATGCGGTGTTCGAGCCAGGGGTGGGTGAGGTGTTCAGAGATACAGTTCCAGGCAGTCTTGATGATATCTCAAACATCTGTGTTGATGGTACCAGGGTGCATATTATCTATACAGCAGGTTTCGATCTGCCTGCCTACATCCAGTACGACCTTGAGGGCAACATTGTGATACCCCCTGTTGAACTTGTACAGGGGCTTGTTGACCTTAGTCCGACTACATCTGTTACTGTGGACGGCGATGGCAATTTTTGGTGTTTCTTCTACTATGCTACAGAAGGAGCAACTTCTTATGTCCTCTCTATAGTCAAGGTTGATTCTGAAACCGGTGATGTACTGGTTTTGAAAGAAATTGAAACGCCCAACCTGGGTGCCGGTTACATGAATATTCTTCCGGGGCCTGATGGAGACACTCTGTATCTGATGTGGCTGGCCTATTGGCAGAGTGACCACTATGTATATTTTGCAATCATAGACAAGGATGGCAACTTCATTGAAGAACCATACGCAGCCTATGACTACAGTGATGAGGAAGTCCAGCAGATTGCCAGTCTTGAAGCTGCAGTAAATGAAGATGGTGATGTCTTTGCCATCTGGAGTCAGGGAGATGTAGAAGTCAGCGGGTACTGGATAGTCATGGGCTGGTTCGATCACGACTGGGTTGAGGTTGAGGAATCAGGCACTGTTCCTGTTGATATTGACCCCTTTGTTCTTCAGAGTTCTGCTAATCCTTTTACGGAGAGCGTTACAATTACTGTTCAGGGAACTGTTGTGCCTGATCAGCTTGTGATCTACGATTTTACAGGTCGTATTGTCAGGATCATTCCCTGCAGCAGTGGCAATGCTTTTCTCTGGGATGGATGTGATTCAGAAGGAAATGAACTGCCTGCGGGAGCATACACTATTCATGGAATATCTGCCTGTAACACAGCTTTTATTCAAGTGGTGAAGTTGTAGAAGCTCAGTAAGGAAATTCGATCCTGACAGTTTGCCACTTGTGATTTGGGATTTCTGACCCCAGTAGTTTATCGACTTTTTAAATTCTCACAGCTAAGTCTTCCAGGGGCAAGAGCAGTTGCTGCTGATCTCCAGGTAGAAAAACCCATTATATTGACAGCATTACTTTTAGCGGGAGAGATTATGAGAAAAATGCTTGTTGCCGTTTTGTCTGTATTTGTTGCTCTTTTAGCCAGTGGGTGCATGTACGATCCTGCACCGGTTGGATGCAGTTTCCAGTTGGGAAGTATGAGTCCTTTCTTTGTTGCAGGGGTGAGGTTGAATAACTATTCTCTGGACAGTCTTGAAGCAGAGGATGACAGTACAATAATTGCTTCTATTGAGTCCGGAGACTGCCCTGTATCTTTTGTACTGAATACCAGTATCCGAAATGCTGGTGGCCAGGGCACGATTCTTATTGAGAAGTTTGACTGGACAGTCAGAATTGCTGCAGGTGGAAAACAGTATGTAGTTTCTTCCGGAGAGATTGACGGAAGAATTGGAGTAGAAGCTTCTCAAACCGGGATTGTATGCCTGCTTGTCTCATTCAATGCTGCAGAGCTTTGGGGTGAAGACTTTTCAACACCGGAGATTCGCGCCATCTGTCTTGATCTTGGATTTAAAGACAATGGACATATCAGAGAGGATCAGCATCTGGGAAGAGCGCAGATTGAAGTCGATATAACTGAAGAGACTCAGCATGGAAGTATTAATGCTTACTCCGTTTTGATCGGGCTTGACTGGGTTCAACCGTAACAGTTTCCAATAGATGATCTTCAGGCAATTGCTGCCTCTGTTCTGACAGGTTTGCTTGTGTGTTCTGGAACCTGGATGTCCCAATGCGTATAGTTGGTTATATACAGAGTCATGGTCATGTAGATGATTTCTGAGCTGTACAGCTTAACTGTTTTAGAAGGGATTGTGAGCTATGGGTGGGAAATTGCTGATTGTTCCTGCGTTGTTTCTGCTGGTTACAGGTTG
>JAGLDB010000119.1 GCA_023145935.1 Candidatus Sabulitectum sp.
ATACCCTCTTTTGAACCGATAACCGCAGCGGTTTCACACTCAACACCAAACTGGCTCTTCATCCACCGGTTGCAGGCGTCTTTAAAAGAATCACATCCGGCTCCATCAGGATACCTGTGATTGGCCGGGTCTGCCATGGCCTTCTGGCCTGCTTTCACAATTTCACCAGGAGTGGGCATATCAGGGTCACCGATACCGAAATCTATCAGATCCAATCCTCTTTTACTGGCGGCTTTCTTCTGTCTGTCAAGCTCTGCGAACAAATATGGAGGTAACTTACTGAGCCTCTCCGAGGCACTGATGAGGGGCTTCTTCTGCATAAAGTCTCCTTTTCCGTTTCAGGTAACTGGAATATATGAAAACAAAACAATTTATTGATTCTGCGTTCCAGATCAACACAGCAAACCTGTTACAAATCTGTACAGCAACATTGCTTATGAACCCGTTGCCTGGTTACTGCGCTACTACATGGTTTTTGCAGTCAGGCGTTCTTGATCGCACTCTGTGCATTACCTGCTTTTTTAGAGTCGCCTATGACTTTAATCGGTATGCTTCCTTCCAGTTCTTTTCCCAGGGTGTTCAAGTTCCGCATTCCAGCAGATATAACAAAAATATCTATGTCGTTGATTTGAATGTTTTCCCTGTAAAATTGTTCTTCAAATGCAACATGTTTCTTTTCCTTAACAAGTCACTTTCAATAAGTTACTTTTGATACCTTGATCAAATGTGCTGCATAGTCCTTCTGCTCCTGAATTCTGTGTCCATTCCCTCTTTCTCGCTTTTTCCCCTCATGCTTACATGTTTTCACGGAAGTTCCGGAACATTTATAACCCACACAGATGTTCCTTCTGATTCGTCCGGATCTCCCGGACATGACTCGAATGCAATTCTGTTCCCGTCGGGAGACCATGAAGGAGCTCCGTCGTACCCGCTGAAATTACTTACCCTCACAGAGCTTCCTCCGGAAGCTGGAACAACGAACAGATTGGCAGAATCTAAACCGCCTTCATTTGAACTGTACACTATCCACTGACCATCAGGGGAAAAAGACGCATCAGTCTTGTCTCCAGTACCTGTTGTTACCATTGTCTGGTTTGTTCCGTCTGAGCTCATCACCCAGATGTCCCACTGGCCACCTGTGTATCTCTGGTACAGAACAAGATCACCTGCAGGTGACCAGTTAGGCTGGCGACAGTCATCACCTGATACAGTTAGAGCTGTATACGGTTCGGATCCGTCTACTTTGTATATCGTAATTACCCCGTCGTTCTCAACATCCACAAGATGGGATTCAAAAACAACATACTGACCATCAGGAGAGAAAGAGGGTTCATAGGCGACCTTGTCTGACCTTGAAGTAATTCGAGTCTCATCTCCCGATATACCGTTTTCATCAATCATGTAGATCTCGTCGTGCGGATCCCTAGTTGAGGCAAACACTATCTTACCAGACACTTCATTCCACACTGAACCGGGAAGACTGATGTTTCCCGAACCATCTGATACCAGAGTTCTCACCGAATTGTCACCAAGGTCAATTACAAAGAGATCTGCCGGTTCTGTATTGTATCCATTCACAAATCTTGTGAAAAGAACTGACCCGCCCGCAGGAGACCATGCTGGATTCTGCAAACTTCCATTCTCAGAGATACTTACCTTGAAAGCGTCATCCTGCCGGTTTTCACTCTGCTGACCATCCGGATCTTCAGGAGAGTTATCGCAACCGGAGAAAAATGCAGACAGCAATATCAGCGTAACCATATAGAAAAATCTCATAAAAAATCCCCTTGCCATTAATCATACCAACATCATCCTAAAACAACACAAAGTGCTCCACCCAGAAAACAGTACACTTGGCAACCTGCTACCAATTAAGTAAATATGCTTGATCAGCATATGGTTTTCAAGGGTGCTTTCCAATGAAAAACAAACCCTTCAGCATCAGCAGCACCTCAAGTAGAAGCCGGAATAGTCCAGGAGCATGTCCGAGTAAACAACAATTCCGGGAATAAGGTGCTCCCCTGCGTAGTGTGGGAATAGTACACTGGCATTTACAACCACATAATCCACCATAAGAACAACCAGAGGAGAAAGAACTAACTACATAGTTGTATTCTTATCCAGGAGCGTGTCCGAGTGAGTAACAATGCCTGAAACAGTGCGCTCCCCTGCGTAGCATGGGAATACAACATCGGCATTAACATCCACATAGCTGGCTATAATCCTCGCAGATTATTGTCAAATAACGGTGCTATTCCGTGCTAATCGCTCGGGACGCCTTCAGTTAATGGCTCTGTTGCTTTCTTCGCAAATCTGCAAGAATTATATCTAAGCAAGGCACTGGTTTATGCGCATAGCACCGCTATGTAATTGAATCAGTAACACAGCCGGGGCTCTGGAGAGCCAGCAGGACACGACAGCTATTGCTTGACAGGGTACTGCCAGCTCAAATACAACAGGTTGCCTGTCAGAATCAGGAAAAGCCTGCGTTTTTGCTTCTCTGTTCTACTCCTGCATTCTGAAGATGGACAGAAACTCGTCATCAATATCCATGTTCACAACACCGTTCTTGTCGAGAATGTCGAAGTACTGTTTTACTTTGTGTTCCAGTTTCTCTCCTTCAACATATTCGAATTTTACCCGATCCAGAAACAGCTCCACACGGTCAACCGGCTGACGCATCATGTCGAATGAAAGCTCCGCTGCTGCTTTTCGGTTGTGATTAACCCACTGAATGGCTGATTCCAGCTCTTCCAGGAATACTTTGCACTCCTGGGGATGTTTCCTGGCAAACTCGCCTTTTATTACAAGACCAGCGTTGGGAAAGCTTCCAAACCCTTCGTTCACACTGTTCCAGATGGTATTGAAAGGCAGTACGGAGATTTCTGTATTTCTGTCCTCCATTATCTTTATGGCATAGCTTGCCTCAGGCTCACGAAGCACTACGGTATCTGCGTTACCAGTAACAAAATCTTTGTATATCTCCTCCGGGCGTCCGAAGGGCTTTCCATACCTGAAGACGAATTCATCCGGGTCAAACCCGCTTGCTTTGATAAGGTACTTTGTGATCTTTGCCGGTGGAGCTTCTTCAAAGAGAGGAACATGAATCTCTCTGTCTTTGATGTCGCCGAAGTTCTTCACCTTTCCCCGGCTGAGCAATACGAAATTGTCCCACACGAACAACGCAGGAATCTTTATATCACTGTTTCTAAGTTTTGCGGCTGTGATAAGAGCGGAAAAGCTGATATCTGCCTTTCCGTTTGTTATCCAGGCCAGATGCTTTTCCGTTTCATCCCACACTTTCAACTCTTTTATGTTTATGTGCTTTCTGATCTTTTCAGATTGAAGCAGGCGCATCATTACCGGGTAGCCAACCGGTGTTGCTGACTGAATTACTGCATCAACTTTGCCGGTGAAAGTTTCAATATCAGAAGAACTCACAGGCTTCTTGTGAAAATATATCCAGAATTCTCCTGTTGCTTTCTCTTCTGTGATGTGTTCAAAGCTCATCTCGGAAAGCATGCTGATCATAGGAGCAGGCTCGAAATGCTGAATTAGCACAAACCCGCCGTTGTCCCGGGTTGAATAGGCTTTTTTCAGAATGACATCGAACGGATCTGTGGTCATGGTTCTTACATCGAGAACCTCAAACTCTTCCTTTCTTTCCAGCCAGTGAAGCTGTTCCTCTATTTCAGGGTTATAAATAGAAATCCTGTACTCTCTGTTTTTCTCCATGTTGAACTGATACTTAAGCCCGTCTGCAATTTTCAGCAGCTCACCGGGCTCCTCTACAGAGATGATCACTATACTGTTCTGAGGAGGCAGGTCAGATACCTTTCTTACTATTTCTTCCAGCGTATTCTCGTTGTAGATGTACCGTTCAGCGGTTTCCTGCCAGTAAATATCTACGCTTGTGTACTCATCTTCAGTACCAGTTTCTTTTATACAGTCCGGCATTATTCTCTGAAGCTCTTCTGCGGTTCCCATGTATTCATTTATGGTGTGAAGAATCTCACATACAGACAACCCGGTAACCTTCGCAGCATCTCTGAAATTGGCAAAACGGGCAAGGGTGTTGTACAAAGCAGGGTTCTGCATTCGTTTGAACTTCGGTGACAGGTCTGCAAGAACCTGTTTCAGCTCCGGATGGCTGTCCAGCGTTGCCTTGATGTTTGAACTTGCCACAATTGGTTTCAGCTGGTTATCACTTATTCGAAGAGAGATTGCCTCAACTGGACATACTTCCAGAGCTTTTCTGCAATTCGCCTCTTCCTCTTTGTTGCCCGGCTGCTTCTTGAGATAAGCTATTTTGTTTTCGTCTACATCAAAGTTCTCTGCTGCAACCTCAACACAGGCTCTGCAGCCAATGCATTCTTCAGACACTGTATACTTTTTCATCTCTCACCTCGCAATTGTCAACTATACCGCAATTCCGTCTCCATCCCGCATTCTCCATGCGGTTGACCTCCGAACATACGAACAGTAACACATTATCTGCAGCCCTGGTTCCTCCACGGTTGACATACCTGCTGCAGGTGGGCTTTCAGCTTCGTGAAATGTATTGACTATATTGCGCAAAGCCATAACTCATTCCAGCCGAAAGAACAGTAATGCTCATACCGTTTGACAGAGATACAGCTACTGTAAGGTCTGCCATCAAGGTGCTTATCGGGCTTTGCCGCCCGCCGGATACCCTGCGAAGCAGTGATGCATCCATAGACCTTCGAACCAGACAGAAAGAACACACCAGAAAACAGAAGGAACTGGCAGAGAGCAGAAACTGCACCTGGGAAATTCCCGCCATGCTTCTTACCGAAAAGAACGGGATAAATTTCCGGATAACAGGAAGAGCCGATCTGATCACCGAAGACGGTGAAACCGTCATCGAGGTTAAGACGGCACAGCCAATGCCACAGTCCCCTGCCACACATCACCTGCTTCAGGTCCTGTTCTATGCAAAGGCTCTGGGTGCGAAGAATGCAGCCATGGTCTACACCGATCCGGACTCAAAAGAGTCACTTGAATTCCCGGTTGATCCCGGGGACAAGGACATGATCGATCTGTGGGATGGCTTCATCGAAGATGTTTCCCTTTTTGTTAAGAGAGAATGGAAAAGACACAGAGATCTGAACACTGCACTGGAAACCCTTGAGTTCCCCTTTGACACCATAAGACCCGGGCAGCAGGAAATGGCAGATGCGGTTGAGATGGTTGGAAAGAAGAAAGAAGAACTGCTCATACAGGCACCCACAGGCACCGGAAAAACAGCAGCAGTGCTTTCAGGTGCGATACCGCCGGTTGTGAAGAACTGGAGAATTCTTTTCTTCCTCACTGCAAAAAATACTCAGAAAAAGATCCTGGCTGAAACAATTGAGAAATTCATTAGGCAGGGCTTTCCCATTCGCACCATCATACTTTCCTCCCGTGAGAATTCCTGTCCTGTTGATATGGAACGTTGTAATCCTGCACTCTGCCCTTATGCGGAAGAATTTGGTCCCCGTATCAGAGCTTCAGGAGTAATAACCAGGCTAACAGAAATAGTACTCATAAAACCTGAAGATATCATGCGGGAATCAATAGCCGCCGGGGTCTGCCCTTTTGAACTTGCCCTGTTTATCTCGCAGAGGTGTGATCTGATAGTCTGTGATTACAATTATGTATTTGACCCGGGCATACGGTTGAAAAGATTCTTCGACGACGACGAAACCGCTTCCCGGTGCACTCTGCTGATTGACGAAGCTGCAAACCTTCCGGAGAGAGTACGGGGGATCTGGTCGCCTGAGATAAAGACCCAGTGGATGGATAGAACATGGAAGTATGCAAGGGGAAACAGAAAGCTGCAGAACCTTCTAAGACCCTGGAGAAAGCTGCTTCAGGCCTACGCTGATCAACCCTGGACCCACAAAGAAAATGAAGTAAAGCTGCCCAGCGAGATCAGTCTTCCC
>JAGLDB010000012.1 GCA_023145935.1 Candidatus Sabulitectum sp.
GATTCATCTGAAATGGCGTTCCGGATCTGCGCCAGAAACGCATTCAAGAAGGCTTTCATGAAGTGCAGCCCAAGGCTGCTCGAGCCCATGATGTCTGTTTCCATCGTAAGCCCTGAAGAATACTCTGGAGGAGTATCAGGAAGCATCTATGAGCGCCGTGGAGTAATCGTATCCATGGAAGCTCGTGGAAACGCAAAAGAATTCAAAGCAAGAATACCTTTATCAAAGATGTTCGGTTATGCAACAGACCTGAGAAACTCTACCCAGGGTCGCGCATCATTCTCTATGCAGTTCGAGCACTACGAAGCAGTACCTACCGCAGTTGCCGAAGAAGTGCTTAAGAAATACAAGAGAAAGTGAGACTGATAATCTACGAGGCAGCAGCCGTTGGTGCCGGCGGATTTGCCGGTGCCGTGGTTCGCCATCTTGTGGTAAGTGTTACTGGAAGCACGATTGGAATCATAACTGTAAATATTGCTGGATGTCTTGTAATGGGTCTTCTCTCACATGACTCCAGATACGCCCTTTTCGTGGCAACGGGCTTCCTTGGTGCCTTAACCACTTTCAGCGCTTTCAGCGGCCACGCAGTACAGCTCTGGAAATCCGGGGATGCTCTTACTGCAGGTGTCTTTATTTTAATCAATGTGATTGCTGGAATATCTGCGTTTATCCTGGGTCTTTATCTAAAAACACATCTGCTCTCTTAAAAACTGCCAGGAACTCAACAAGTCAGTGATCAAGAGCTTTTCTGATTCTGTTAACCATGGAATCGAATCCGTAGGGCTTCTGCAGGAAACCAGCAAGGTCTCCCGGTTGAAAACTGAGAGTGGCTTCTTCTTCGCTGTACCCACTGCATAAAATAACTTTCACTCCAGGCTGAACCTTGCGAAACTCACGTAAAACCTCTTTACCACCCATTCCGGGCATGGTTAGATCAAGAAGAACGCAAACAATATCTTCTGAACTCCTGCTGAATTTATCCACTGCATCAATACCATTTACCGCTTTAAGAACTTTAAAACCAACCCGCTCCAGCATAGTTCCGCTTATTGAACGAACGACTTCTTCGTTATCCACAAGAAGAATGGTTCCACTGCCCTTCCAGGCTGGTGCATCTCCTGCTCTTCTAATCAAGTCAGAAAGGTGTTCATCCTTTATGGCTGGAAGCATTACAATCACAGATGTTCCCAGTCCAGGCTCACTGCCGATCTTTATAGTTCCGTTGTGTGCCTGAACAAGCCCCAGAGAAGAAGGTAGTCCAAGGCCTCTTCCTGTGAATTTAGTGGAGAAAAATGGATCAAACACTTTCTGAATTGTATCACTGTCCATACCGGATCCTGTGTCTGTAATTTCCAGAAGAACATAGGTTCCTTCTTCAAGAAATTTGCCTAAACGCAACGGCATCAGATAATCTTTGTCGCATTCCATAAGTGAAGTTCTCACGGTAATTATACCGCTCTTCTCGCCAATGGCTTCAATTGCATTTATTATCAGAGCTATGACGATCTGCTTCATCTGACCCGGGTCGGCCTGTATCAGTGGAAGCCGGTGAGCAAGATCGAAATCAAGAATCACAGATGAAGGAAGCAGAGCTCGCAACAGGTGCTTCAACTGCCCTATGAAAGCCGTGATATCAAGTTCTGTTGTTTTCACAAACCCGTGTCCGGAAAACGCCAGCATCTGCTTACTCAGTTCCGCCGCCTTCCAGGCAGACTTTTCAGCTTCGATCAGGCTGAATCTTGCAGGTGACTCTCTGGGAAGTTCTTCAAGGGCAAAAGACAAATTGCCCAGAACCGCGTGCAAACTGTTGTTGAACTGATGAGCAACTCCCCCGGCCATAACCCGAAGACTTTCATACTTCTCTGCCCTTTGTATCCGCTTCTCAAGAACTGTTCTGTCAGCATCGGCTCTGTGTTTGCACAGAGCGACTTCGACCATTGCCTCCAGTTCCCTTGCTTTGAAAGGCTTCAGCAGGTATCCATAAGCACCAGCACTGCCAGCGCGCTGAATTACTTCACTGTTGGCAAATGCTGTAAGGAATAGAACCGGAATACCGAAGCGGTCTCTGATCTCTGCCGCAGCATCGATACCATCCATCTTCCCCCTCAAGTTGATATCCATAAGGATGAGATCTACAGTTTCCCTGTCAAGATACTCAAGAGCCTGGCCTGCCTCGGCAAACACCGATGTTACATTGTATCCCAGGTCTTTAAGATTGTTCTGGATATCAAGCCCCACAAGACCCTCGTCCTCTACTATCATAATTTTTGCAGCTTCCATTATCTACTCCCTGTAATACCTTGCAGCATGGGATCAGGTTCCTGGTCTCTGGATTGATTGAATTTTATACTGAATGTGGTTCCTTTGTGGTTAGTTAACTCAATTGAACCTCCGAGCTGGATCTTTACCAGACTGTAAACTATCTGCAGCCCAAGGGAGTCAGTACCATCAATATCCAGCCCCTCAGGCATTCCCACACCGTCGTCTGCTACGAGAAGCTCTACAATGCCACCTGGATGTTTTCGAATCGTAATGCGTACAAATCCCTTACGATCTCCCGGAAAGGCATGCTTGAACGCATTGGTTACCAGCTCATTGGTTACCAGACCAACTGGAATTGCTTCAGAAATGGAAAGAACCAGATCGTCAGCATCAACAAGGTATCCAATATTGTCTTCCGCAGCTAGATAGAGACTGGTAATCTCTCTTAGAACCCCAGTAAGGTACTTGTCCATAGATATGCGGCTCAGATCGCCTGACAGATAAAGAGCTTCGTGAACCTGAGAGATCACACCTATACGCCTCTGGCTTTCTTGAATTGCATCCAGTGCTTTTGCATCAGTAATTTTTCGAGCCTGCAGATTAAGCAGACTTGTGACAACCTGCATGTTGTTTTTAACTCTATGATGTATCTCACGCAAAAGAACTTCTTTCTCATGAAGCGATATCCGTACTTTCTTTTCTGCATGAACACGCCTGATCGCCTGGGACAGATCACCGGCAGCTGTACGAAGAAAAGTCTGTTCCACATCGTTCCACTCCCGGTCTGAAACACAGTTGTCAAACCCGATAAAACCAATAAATTCCTCATCTATCATTAAGGGAATTACAAGAATTGCAAGAATATTCTGTGGATCAAGGATCTCCCTCTCCATTTCGGGAAAATCAGCCACACAACCATATATCAGATCCCCTTTGCGCAGAATATCCCACCATCTTGGCAACCACTTATCGTATGAAAGACCCTGCAGCAGCGGGTTGTCTATTTCTGGTGCAATACCCGGGGCGCACCATTCAGCTTTCTGGCTCAACAACAGATCCCCCTGTGGCCCTGGGTGGTTCATGAATATGTAAGTTCTACTGGCGCCGGCTGCAGGCCCAAGACTATCAAGAAACTCCTGAAATGGAATTGACCCGGCTGAGGCAAGCAGGATCTGAGCCGATTCATTCAACCCATTAAGATACCGTTCGCGCTTGATAATTTCTTCCTCTGCGAGCTTTCGCTCTGTAATGTCAATATGGGTTCCAGACATAAGAAGAGGTGCACCATCATCTGTAAATTTAGAAACCTGGCCTTTATCAGCAAACCAGATCCAATTTCCATTCCGATGCCTCATTCGGGCTTCAAACATATAGAACTCAAGTTCACCACTAAAGTGCTTTTCGAGAATGCCATCCACTTTTGATACATCTTCAGGGTGAGTGAATCCGTTCCAGGTATCCATGCTGATCGGCGACAATTCCTCAAGCGTGTAGCCTATGATCTCGGCCCAGCGCTCATTAACAAGAAGTTCTCCAGTCTGAACATTCCACTCCCATGTACCAACATTTGTTCCAGAGATAATATCCGACAGTCTTCGCTTCTCTACAACAAGAACCTCTTCAGCAAGTTTCCTGTGGTTTATATCAGTGGCTATTTCAATGCGAACAAGCCGTCCATCCGGCCATGGTATTGCCTGGTCTCTGCATTGATACCATCTTCCGTTGTCTGTGTTCTGAAATTCCCAGACATAGGGTTCATTGGGCTTTCCGTTCTGATCAAGCAACCTGTTGTTTGTGCAGAACGGGCAAGGCTCCGTCTGGCCTGCCTGCAGCACCTGCCAGCAGATCCCACCTGTAACATCCCCGCATTGCTTTCGCACAGTTTTGTTTGCAAAAAGAACCTCATGTGTCTGCATATCGGTCACATACACAACTGCATCCAGAGAATCCATAACCGCCACAAATCTTGCGTGTTCTGCTATTGCAGTATCTTCATCTATTTTACGCTGAGTTATATCAGTCAGGATTGATATGAACCCTGTTATTTCACCGCTCTCGTTCCGCTTGTAGCTCCAGTCTGTCTGAACATCAATAACTGTGCCGTCTTTTTTTGTTGAAGTACCAAACCATGGCTCAGGTTCAGGCTGCTGTTCTATCAGGAACTTGATGTGATCGCAAAGCCTCTTTGCTTCACTCTCTTCAAGCATATCATACATCGACCTGCCGATCAGTTCACCATTCCCGTATCCCAGGAGCCTGTGGAAAGCCTGGTTCCCGAAAACTGTTACTCCGGCAATATCTATTTCCTGAATCCCACTGGTAATTGTTTCCACAAGAAGCCTGTAGTTTTCTTCGCTTTTTCGCAACGCTTCTTCGGATTGCCTTCTTGATGTCTCATCGGAATAAACCGCAACAATTTCCCCGGAAGGGAGTTTGTACACACTGTTCTTCCGCCAGTAAGACACTCTGTCATCTTTATAGAGTGACAAAGGCTGGTCTTCCAAAATCCCTGTCTTCCAGACTCTTCGTAATACATCCAGAAATCCGAATTGCTCTATACCGGGAAATACATCCGTAACTCTGTGTCCTATTACATCTTCTCTGGATACACCATCCATCTTCTGCGCGGCACTGTTGATATCCACTAAAACAAAATCTGAACCATCATCAACAGCTTCGTAAACAGCAACGCCATCACTTATCTCATCAAACAATGCATGAAAACGCTGTTCACTTTCACGAAGCTTCATTTCCATCTGTCTGCTGTGAGTAACATCCCGGGCGAAATTCGAATAACCGACCAATTCCCCTTTTGAGTTGAAGATTCCCCCAAGCTGGGACTTTATGTGACGAATACCAGAGCCTGAACCTGCATCCAGATCAAGCGAGTAAAAATACTGACCTGTATTGCGAACTGTTTCAAGAGATTTCTCCAGTCTTTCCGGAGCAACATTGAATGACTTGTGGATCTCCATGACAGTTCTACCCACAACCTCGTCTGAGGTAAAACCAAACAACTTTTCAGCTGCGGGATTGAAATAGTTAATGCGCATGTCAAGATCGGATGTAACAATTGCAGTGTCGGTAGTGCTGTGAAGAATGTTTTCCAGGAGAGAAGTTTTTTCATCCAGTTCCCTTTCGGAATGGTGAAGGTCGGTAATATCTCTGCTGCTTACAAAAACTCCGGCAACACCGCCAATTTCGCTAAGATAAGGTTGATAGGCCACGTCCATGTAGCGAAGGCCGAGGTTTGGAAAATCAAACCAATCCTGATATTGAACCTTCTCTCCAGCAAGGCATCTGTCATACCTTTCCTTTATCTCACCTGCAAAGACATCTTCACCCATAAGTTCAGCAATAGAGTGGCCAATAATCATATCGTCGGTTTTATCATGAGCAGCGAGATATGCTTTGTTTACAGAACGATAAACATAATCAATGTCGACGAAAGACATGTGATCACTGGTTGAAGAGACAAGATGTTTGAACATGTGCAATTTTTCTTCAAACTGCTCCTTCCGGAGAGTAATAAGCTCATTTTCCTGTATCATGTGTCCAGCACCTCACGTATCTTACGGAGAAGCGAGTCGGAACTGTATGGTTTCTGTATAAAATACAGATTGGAATCAAGAACAAACCCTGCGTGAATAGCCTTTCGACTGTATCCGCTGCAGAACAGGGTGGGAACATCAGGATGCGTTTCCAGTACTTTGTCATAAACTTCTTTCCCTCCAAGCCCCGGCATAACAACATCCAGTATCAGAAGGTTTATCTTGTCAGCATGTTTGAAGAACAGGCTGAGAGCATCATTGCCATTCTTTGCATCAATAACTGTGTATCCGGCCATAATAAGAGTTTGTCTGGTGAGATTCCGAACCATATCGTCATCCTCAGCAACAAGAATAGTCTCCCTGCCACCCAATACGGGAGCATCCAACTGGTTTGCTATACTTGCAGCTCTTCTGGCAACTACAGGCAGGTAGATCTTTATCACCGTTCCCTTGCCGGGTTCGGTGTAAACCTGAATTTCTCCATTGTGCTGTTTGACAATACCGTATACAGTGGACATGCCCAGCCCGGTTCCCTTCCCTATGGATTTGGTAGTAAAAAATGGGTCGAATATGCCTGCAAGTGTTTTCTTATCCATCCCGCAGCCATCATCTGTGACGCTTAGCAAAACATATCGACCGGGCTTGGCCCAGGGGTGGATTCGGGCATACTCTGCATCGATCAGAACATTACCGGTCTCAATTGAAATACTACCTCCACCGGCAAGAGCATCACGGGAATTGACACAGAGATTCATGAGGATCTGCTCCATCTGCCCGGAATCAGCCTTGATCGTTCCAAGTTCGTAACCAGGAATGAACTCGCACTGAATGTGTTCCCCGATCACCCGTCTTATCATCTTCATGAGTTTCTCAGTTACTTCGTTCAGGTCAAGATCAACCGGGTTGATTATCTGTCGTCGGCTGAAGGAAAGAAGCTGACTCACAAGAGATTGAGCTCTATCCCCTGCTTTTGCTATTTCCTTGATGAATTCGTAAGCTGAATGCTCTTTATTGATCTCAGCCAGAACCAGCTCTGTGTATCCGTTTATTACCTGGAGAAGGTTATTGAAATCGTGTGCAACCCCGCCGGCAAGCTGCCCCACAGCCTCCATTTTCTGAGCCTGTCGCAGTTGTTCCTCTAGTTTCACTTCTACGGTAATATCGCGCTTAACTGCAACATAGTTTATGATCTCACCTGATGGGTTTCTCACAGGAGAAATAGTTGCTTCTTCAGTGTAAAAAGAGCCGTCCTTCTTTTTGTTGATGATCCTTCCGGTCCAGTTTCTGCCACTTGTGATGGTTTCCCATATCTCCTTAAAGAATGTATCATCCTGCTTTCCACTTTTCAGAATACTCGGGTTCTGGCCAATGACCTCATCCCTGGAGTAACCTGTTATCTTTTCAAAAGCCGGGTTCACATACTCGATGGTTCCATTCAGATCGGTAATAACTATGGTCTCTGCTGCCTGCTCAATGGCCATCATCAACCGTTCACGCTCTATCTGTGCTTCTTTTCGATCAGTGATGTCTGTTGCAATGTAAAGAACAGTGTTTTTCGTCTTGGGAGTTGCTCTTCCCTCGAACCAGACGGTTCTACCTCCTATAGCCAGCGGATACTCGATGGTGATGCTTTCATTTCCATCGATACACCGGCGTATAAAGTAAAGAAACTGATCTGCCTCGGTTTTTGGAAATACCTGGTGCAGTGTTCTTCCAATTGAGTTTTCTGCTGACAAAAACATCAACTCAGGTGAAGTTGGAGCAATATTGATATACGTCCCATCATAATCCATCTCAAAAACAATATCTGTCATTGCATTGAAAAGAGTTCTCATATCAAACTCTGATTTAAGCAATGCCTCCTGTGCTTTCTTGTGCTCAGTGATATCACGATCGATTCCAGTAAACCCTGTCATCTCTCCATTCAGGTCAAACAACGGTCGGGCAGAGCTCTCAAACACACGCACTGAACCATCTTTATGCAGCCAGCGAATTTCAACATTGCTCCATCCACTCTTTCGTTTCACAGCATTAACAACAAGTTCCCTGCCTGATTCCAGATCATCCGGGTGCATTAGCGGGAAAGCGGATTCACCAAGAACTTCATTCACCTCGTACCCGAGAAGAGCCTTTATGCTACCGTTAGAGAATGTGTGAGAACCTTCAAGGTCGATTGCCCATACCCAGTCAGCAGTGGATTCCACCAGGCTGCGATAATTCTCCCTGCTCTCCCATAGAGCCTTTTCTGCTTCCAGCCTCTCAGTCAGGTCCATAACTGAACCAATGAATCCAGAGTAGCAACCAGAGTTATCAAAAAGAGGAACACTACTGAAATGAACTTCCACTGGAGAACCATCTATTCGGGTAAGAGTGTTTCTTCCCGAAATGCTTTTACCGGATTGGAGTAAAACCAGATTTGCATCACTGATGTCTTTTGCTTCTCCATGGGGGAAAAGCTTGCTCTTTGGTAAACCTTCTAATTCCATCTGAGAATAACCGGTTAGATCAGAAAATGCCTGATTCGCAAATATCATATTTCCGTCGGCACTTACTCTGTACATACCGTATATGGAATTCTCCGTAACAAGCCTGTACATCCTCTCGCTCTCATAGAGTTTCAACTCAACTGCTTTACGCTCAGTAACATCTTCAACAAAACCAATAGACCGGCTTATGTTTCCTGATGAGTCTCTATGATGCTCGCATTGCTCATGAACAATACGGGTCTCGCCACTTTTCCGTCGAATAATTCGATGCTCAACATGGTAAGAATCGTGACCATCCCGGATGGAACTGGTGTAAGCCTCATTAACAAGAGCTCTGTCTTCGGGATGGATAAATTCGAGAAAAGCTTCGTAGGTTGCTTTGAATGCCTGGGGTTCTTCACCAAAAATGCGGTAAACCTCATCGGACCAGACAAGATCACCGGTGATCAGGTCATGCTCCCAGCTTCCGATATGGGCAAGTGACTGTGAGCTTTTCAGCAATGCGGTGTTATCTTCAAGAATCTGATCGGAATGCTCTCTCTGGTCTGAATTTGAGTTGCTGACTGTCTCAAGTTTATTAATGCGATCACGAAGTTGTTCTATCTCTTGAATCAGCTGAGCTTTTGTCTTCAGATCATCCCTCACTGGCGCTCCCCCCAAAGCACAGGCACGAAGCAATTGATGATTGCCCGCTAATCAAATCATGTGTCATAAACCAATAGCCCACCAGAATCAATAAGTACCGGAAAATATGATACTAAGGACACTCCAGTCATGTCAAGAAGGACAGTTTTTTTTCCTGATCGCAGAAAAATGGAGTAATAGCTTTCTAGATCTTACTGTAAACTGTAAGCCTGCCTTTTCGCTCACCACGGAGAATACCCTGCTTGACCAGACGGCGAAGGGTGTTCTTCACGTTGAGATCACCAAATCGTCTGAATTTACCCAGCACCTTGGACTCTGATCGTGGCAGATGGCAGTAATCAACGATCTCGGACGATATGATCCCGGCTCCGGGAGGGAGAGCTTTCCCGGGGTAGATCACTGTTTTTCCCGGATTCCAGTCTTCCTGTTTGTAAGAGAGATTGTCTTCGCTGGTTTTCAGGAGTTTCAACAGGGCAGTCTTGATCCTTCCCCCTTCACCACCGGATCCGTACCCGTGGATAACAGAAATTGGTGAAAGATCCCCCCTCTTCACTCTTTCGTTGTAGTGCTTAACGAAAATATCAATGGCTTCAACAACCTGATAGCCGTGAAGATCTATTTCAGTCTTCACGATAAACCTTGAAAGTCAGCTTTAAGCAATCCGTACACTGATGCGCTCAGGTACTCATCATCTTTCAGGTATTCTTCCCGCAGAATACCTTCTTTTGTGAATCCAATTTTCTCAAGCACCCTGCCGGAGGCCGGATTATGCTGGAAGTGCCTTGAGGTTATCTTGTGAAGTCCCATTTCCCCGAAGGCGTATTTTACCATAGCAGCGGCTGCCTCTGAACAGTAACCCCTATTCCAGTATGCCTTTCCCAGCCAGTAGCCCAGTTCACCACGGTTGTGCGTCTGTGAAACTGATAATCCAACTACGCCGATTAACTCACTGCTCTTCAGGGCTACTGCAAGTTCCAGCCCTTCACCCCTGTAGAATTTCAATAAGTGACTGGAGATCCACTCTACTGCATTTTTTTCAAGGTATGGGTGAGGCATGCCCATGGTGTTTCTGTACACTTCATCTGAGCCGGCGTTTTCTTTTACAAATAAAGCTTCTTCAATTCTGAAAGGTCTCAGGATCAGTCGCTCTGTCTCTATAACAGGAGGATGCTTCATCTCGCTTCCTTTCTGCATGCAACTATTTTATTCGCTGCATGAACATGATGAATTCTACCGGGGTGCTCATCCTCAAATATGTAGCTTTTCTGTAGCAGCAATTCCCAGTGGGAATATATTGAAAAAAGCTCCCCTTCCTGAAAGAGTCCGATAAAGAAATCTTCCATATCAGAAGATGCAGGAACAGAATCTGTGAAAACCGTTACTGCGTTATAGCCCCCTGGTAAGGTGTGTTCCTGTATTTGCGCTATAAGCTTCCTCCACTGCACCCTCTCCAACAGATGCAGAGATCCGTGAGCGACAATAAAATCAAATTTCCCTTGGATCTGATACCCACTCATATCTGCAACCACAGTTTGAATAAATACTCCGCAGTCCTGAGTCAGTGTGCGCAGTTTTCCGATTCCCGCTTCTGATATATCCACAGCTGTCACATCAAAACCTGCTTCAGCAAGAGGAATAGCGTTTCTGCCGTCACCGCAGCCCAGGTCAAGTACTCTTGCCCCGGCAGGAAGCAGTTTCATCAGGTCAATGATCTCATCACTGGCAGTTCCACCAAAGCTCTTTGCTTTAACACTTGAATAGGATTCTTCCCAGAATGGCTTTTTCAATCAGGAAATACTTTTGAGGAACTCATTGAGTTTCTGCATGGCCCGGGCGCGGTGAGAGACCCTGTTCTTCTCCTCGATGGTGCATTCTGCAAAAGTCTTATTCAGCTCTGTGGAGAAAAATACAGGATCGTAGCCAAAACCCTCTCTGCCTGAATGATTCTCTGTAATTACGCCCTCCACAACACCATGAAAAAGATGCTCTTCCCCGTCTGGAGTAACAAGAGCAATTACAGTCTGGAATGAAGCCCTTCTGTTGCTGTTTCTTTCTCCGTTAAGAGCATTAAGCAGCTTCTTGGTGTTGTCGCGGTAGCTGCATTTCTCTCCAGCATACCTGGCAGTATAAACACCTGGAGCATCGCCCAGAGCCCATACAAAAAGCCCTGTATCATCAGCTATTGCAGTTCTCTTTGTAGCTTCTGCGGCTGCTCTTGCCTTCAGAAGAGCATTGGCTTCAAGAGTAAGGCCGGTTTCTTCAACATCCCAGCCGGGAATGATCTCACCTATGGCAACAATATCACCATGGTTGATGAGTTTTTTAAGCTCTTTCAGCTTATCTTTGTTGGCAGAGGCAAGAACCATATCTCTCATAACTCTCCTGTAGCAGCCTTCTGAGCTGGAATAACAATTTCCTGTATTGCTTCGATTGCACTTGCTGCCATGGAAAATACCGTACTATGAGCCACTGGATTTTCTTCAGCCGATGCCTGTATCTCAATGAGCATACCGTCTTCACCTGCAACAATATTCATGTCCATGTCAGCCCTGCTGTCCTCCTCATAACAAAGATCAAGGAGTGTAGCACCTTTAACAACACCAAGACTCAATGCACCAATGTACTGTTTCCAGGGATCTTTCTCCAGTCTGCCTTTTGATAGAAGCCTTAAAATTGAAAGGCGAAGGGCAACAACACTTCCCACGATACTGGCCACCCGGGTTCCCCCGTCGGCCACAAGCACATCACAGTCAACTGTGATGGTCTTGTCAGCCATATCTGCGGTGTTCACACACTGCCTGAGAGAACGCCCGATAAGCCTCTGTATCTCCTGGCTGCGTCCCTTGATACCATTGCCGGTTCTGTCTCTCCTGATCCTGCGATCACCGCTTCCAGGAAGCATATCGTACTCAGCAGTAACCCAGCCTCTGCCCTTGCCTCTAAGGAACATTGGTACTTTGTACTCCACAGTAGCAGAGCAGAGAACTCTGTTCTCGCCCCATGAAACTAGAACACTGCCCTGAGGTCCTGGCTGATAGCCTGTTTCCAGAGAAATATCCCTCAAGTGATTCCAGAGCCTGCCATCGATTCTACCGGTTTCATTCATTCTGTTACCAATCCTGTATCTGTTTCATTGTGTATTTACCTGCTGGAGGGTACTCCTCTTACAGGAATGCCTTCTTCAAATCCCTCAAGAATTTCACCTGCAACAAAAGGGAAAAGAACTGTATACGAGATGAAGCGACCTTCAATTGTTCGTACAATACCCTGCCAGTCACCTGGTTTTGGCAAGTCTACAAAACAGGTATCACCACTTGCAAAAACCCATATCCGCTCAATCTCAACAGGTTCAAACCCACTGCAATCAGCCCACAGTTCAACAAGAAGTTGAAGCTCAGTATTTCTGGAACCCATTTCTGGTGATTCCTGAAGAGAGTCAAGTATTGCATCTGAATTCTCTGATACAAAAATTGAGCAGGGCGTAGTTTTCCAGTCTGGAGCCCAGGCGGATGAACCGGTTTCCAAAACAGGAGCAGAAGCAACCTCAGGCATAACCACTGCTTCCATATTCTCTTCGTTTGCCGGGGTATCAGATGTTGAAACACTTTCTTCAGTTTCAAGACCCATCTTTTTGTTTATGCTGTCCATAACCAGCTTCGCGGAAACACCCATGAGAACTGCAACAACAACCACAATTATAAAAGACCTGATAATCCTCGAAGATTCCAGTCCGGCATTCTTTTTCTTTTTTACAGGCAATCAATTCTCCCTTTCCGAATATTCAACTATGGACTCAACAATAGCCTGTGCAGCCTTGAAACGGAAGTCCAGCGATTTTAGCCACTGCTCTTCCTCCGGATTTGATATGAAACCGACTTCAACCAGAACAGCAGGCATATATGCTCCCCGGAGAACATAAAACCCGGCTCTTTTCACACCTCTGTCTCTTCTTACTGGAAAAGCCTGGCTGAAACTGCTCTGTATGGCTCCGGCCAGATGGCTTGACTGATTCTGAAAAATAGACTGTGCCATATCAGCAAGCAGAAATGATAGAGGGTCATCGGGTACCGCAGATACATCATCAAGTTCAAGAACATTGTTCTCCAGCATCTCAACTGCTCTGGCATCATCAGTTCTTGCCCGTGACAGGAAGTATGTCTCAAACCCGTGAGCAGAACGATTCTCTGCAGCATTACAGTGAATGCTCACGAAAAGATCAGCTCGATTCCTGTTGGCTATCCTGGTTCTTGCTCCAAGGGATACATATTCATCAACACTTCTTGTAAGGACAATTCTCAGCTCCGGTAATCTGATTCTAAGAAGATCTCTCACCATTAAAGATATCTCAAGCGTCCTGTCTTTTTCACGGCTGCCTGTTCTTCCAACAGCACCGGGATCCCTGCCGCCATGGCCAGGGTCCAGAACGATACAGTCGAAATCAACCAGCCACGGTGACCCCTCACCCCGTTCAAGAGCAGCAAGAACAAGCGAGTCCGACCAGAGCGTTGTGTCCGGCGGAGCCGGTGGAGACTGCCATGCCACAGGCGGAAGAAGTACTTCTTCTTCTGCTCTGCCAAAAACTATCATTGATGCAGAATCGCCGCTTAATGCCCAGTCCACAGAGGATATCAACAAGTCAAATTCAATTGTAACACTGAAAGAGTCAGACGCCAGCATGTCTATCCACAGGGGTAGCGAGAGATTCTCGCTCAGTGCCACAGGTTCATTGAACTCAACTCTTACAGTGTTGCCTGATGCCTGAACAACTGGTCTGCAGATGTGCTCTCCTACGAATTCAACAACAACTCCGTCATACCTTGGAAAAAGACTGATGTTGATCAGTGAAAAGATCGAAAGCAACAGGATACTGTTCATTGCTCTCGCAGAGAATGCTTCATTGCAGCATCCATTCTTCTCTTGTTGTCACGCTCGGCAATATCTGATCTCTTGTCGTACTTTGTTTTACCCTTGCATAGGCCGATCTGAATCTTCGCGCGGCCTCCTGCAGACATATGAACATCTAGAGCAACCAGTGTTATGCCCTTTTCCTCCACTTTTCTTCTGATCTTCTTCAGCTCTTTTGAATGAGCAAGAAGTTTTCTCTTGCGTTCAGGTTCGTGATTGTCTCTTGCTTCAGGGTACTCGGCGATATGCATTCCATGCACCCACAGCTCCAGATCATCATCAAATTGCGCATAGGCTCCCACGAGACTGACTTTTCCGGCTCTGACAGATTTAATTTCACTGCCGGCAAGAACAAGCCCCATCTCAATGGATTCCAGTATGTGATAATCATGTCTTGCCCGTCTGTTCCGGGCAATTGTCCTTGCTTTCTCAGTCATTTACACCCTTTCGACAGGAGGAATATATCAGGGGGGATTGACTTTTGCACGGGTTTTAGCATAATTGCGCCTGTGAGAGACGAAGCCGTGGTGGCGGAATTGGCAGACGCGCTAGGTTCAGGACCTAGTGAGGGCAACCTTGTGGGGGTTCAAGTCCCCCCCACGGTACCAAAGGGTCGCAACGAAAGTTGCGGCCCTTTTTCTATGTTAGTTGTATAGCTCAAGTAAACTGAGATGGGGTATACCATGCGTGGAATCGTTTATGGCATGTTCTGTAAATACATTTTTAAAACTATGGACTGAAACAACAAAACCTTCTATGCATCCGTACACAGACAAGATTAAAGCACCAGCGTTACTACTGGAAAAGCTTGAAAAACACTTAGTCTGCCTGAATCTTCTTTTGACTGGGACCTATAGTATTCTGCTGTCCTTGAATTCAGGGAGCAATCCATCACTCTGAAGATCCTTTACTGATGGATTGTTCATATCTCTGCTGGAAAGCACTGGATCAGAAATATCCCACTTAATGTTCAAGTCGGGATCATTCCAGGCAACGCCCTGTTCGTCTCCACCATCGTAGTACCTGTTCACTGCATAGATCAGACTGATATCATCCAGCGCAAGAAAGCCGTGGGCAACTCCCGGGGGGATAAGAAGACAGATTGATTTACTGCTGCTTAGTTTTACCGCAACAGTATTCATGAATGTCGGAGAATCTGTTCTAAGGTCTGCAAGAACGATCTGAAGAGTGCCGGACACGGGAATCCACCAGTCACTCTGCTTGTGATGAAAATGAAGACCTCTTATTGAACCCTTCAAGGAACGGGACAGATTCAGCTGAATCTCGTCTCCATAATGAACACCCCCGGGCCATTCTGAACGAAAGACTTCTGTGAAGCTTCCCCTGGTATCCGGGAATGTTCTGCATTGTCTGAATTCAACCCCATGGATTTTTCCTGCAAATTGAGCAATATTGAGTGACATGGATTCCTTTCCAGAGTTTTGACTACTGTGCAATTATACAAAAGGGATTACAGATGAAAAAGGAAGAAAGAGCTGGCATTATCATCAGCGAGCTGAAAAAGCTCTATCCTCACGCGGAATGCATGTTAAAGTATTCGGGAATCCCGGAAAGACTTGTTGTGGCCACTATACTCTCTGCGCAAACCACCGATGCAGCAGTGAACAGAGTGACACCTCAGCTGTGGAAAAGGTATTCCACCATGGAGAAACTCTCTTCAGCAGATCTGTCCCATGTGGAGGAACTACTGAAAACCATCGGGCTTTTCAGAAACAAAGCTAAATTCATAGTAAAAGCTGCAGGATACATGAGGGAATTCGGACTGCAGGATTCCATCGATGAGCTGGTAAAGATTCCCGGAGTGGGCAGAAAAACGGCCAATGTTGTTATGGGAGAAATATTCGGGAAACCGGCAATAACTGTTGATACACACGTCAAGCGCCTTTCTGGAAGACTAGGTTTATCCACAAATACTGATCCTGGAAAAATAGAGCTGGATTTAAAAAAGATCATCCCGGAACAGGAACAAACCATGTTTTCTCACAGACTCATAACACACGGCAGGCAGGTATGCAAAGCCAGAAAACCTCTCTGCTCAGCCTGTACACTCCGTGATATCTGCCCTTCTTCATAAAAAGGGAGCCGGTAAAACCGACCCCCCTTTTAAAACCATTACATCAGAAAGAACTAGTCCATATCGGAGAGATCTACACTCCAGTAGAAACCATCCTCATCAACCCATACTTCCCATATTGTGTATACATCATCATCTTCATCCACGCATTTGAAATCGTAATAATCTCCTGCGGGAACATAAAAAGTCAGACTCTCACCTGGATCAAGAAGGTCTGAACCAAGACGGTCATCGCCCCATGGAGAATCACTTGGATCACCGTATACATACCATATAGTCCAGCTGCCAAGATCGTTCTCTATTGTGATCGGTGCCATTCCTCCATCGGAAGGTACAACAGAAGCATTGCTTCCCCAGTTCTGTTCACCAAGGTCACTGAGACTTACATAAAGATCAACTGTTCCGCTCACATCAACATTCCAGAATATGTACTCGTCGCCATCTTCATCTTCGATCTTTATATCATACGTACCGTTGTTAAGACGAAATGACCTGGTGTTTCCGGGGCTGATAGTCTCGCTTGAGCCCAACTGGTCGTCACCCCATGAATCTGCAGATGAAAGCGATATATTCACGTAGTAGAATTCATAGCTCCCAGTATCATTCGTAATCTCAAGTCGGCCGGCAAAAGAAGCCGCGGCGCAGACCAGCATAAGGATAAACAAAATTCTTCTCAAAACATTCCTCCCGGTTTCTCAGCATATTCTGCTGATCCTGGATCGAATAAAACACCCGACCACCTCCCAGATAATTCTTCAACAGCACTCCGATGTCAATCCCCTGGGCATACTATCTACCTGGAACAACAACCCTCTATTCCATATTATATTATCCGTGACTGACTGTAATGAAAGAGGCAAACGATGAAAGTGCTTTATACTTCAACCGATACAGGCGTTGATAAAGCTGTAGGAAGACTCTTGAACAGCTTTAACTGGCGTAGTCTTCTTCCTGAAGGAAAAGATGTTCTTGTAAAGGTGAATCTTACATGGGACTATCTGCGACCTGGAGTTAATACCTCCCCATGGGTTGTTGAGGCTCTATGCAGGCGTTTGAAAGAACACACCGGACAGATCTATCTCGGCGAATCAAGTCAGGTGCTGGTAAATGCATCAAAAGCTCTTCGGATTCAGCGGATGGATGCAGTTGTAAAACGACAGGGATTGATATGGCACAACTTCAGTGATAATCCATGGAAAGAAGTCACTGTGGACGGACTTACATTCGGCATTCCCGAGATCTGCTCCAGGATGCCTGTGATCTCTGTGCCGGTGGTCAAAACCCACTACCGTTCAGTTATCTCCGTTGCAATGAAACATCTTTACGGTTGTCTTAATGACGGAAGACACAACTACCATTACAGGCTTTCCGATTACACTGTAGCTGTCAACAAGGCAATACCGGTGAAATTCATACTTGCAGACGGCACTGTAAGCCTGGAGGGCTCAGGGCCAAAACCCGGGATTCCGAAAAAGACGGATTTCATAGCTCTTTCCACAGACCCCGTGGCGATGGACTATTCCATATCAGAGGTTATGGGTATTGATCCCGTAACAGTTGAGAGTATCCAGAAAGGAAACGGTGAGGCGGGTTCCTGTAACGAAGTGGAAAATGTATGCATTCCCCCTCTTGAAAAGGTTCCCTCTTTCAAATTCAAACCCGCAGAACCCAATTTTGTTGCAAAGATGGAGAAAATAATCAGAGGAAAAAGAAAAGAGCATGGACCACCGAAAGATGGCCCCTTCATTGGTGTGATGAAAGCCGGTGCAAAACACTGGTACAATCTATCTTACTCCATATTCGGTCAGAAGAGAGAAGCTGAAGAATGGAAGAAGAGCCTTCCCTACGGCCCTCAGTGGCTTGGTGAACCGGAGGAAAAATGAATTTTGCCGGACAGGTGAAAATGGGCATAGGTGCCCTTAAATGCAAATTTGGTGCAAAGATACCACTGAATGTAATGGTTTCTGTCACTGATCACTGCCCCAGCAGATGTTCATACTGCCAGATCCCGTTACGGTGCAGGCCGGACATTTCAACAGATCAGTGGAAAGATATTTTCAGACAGATGGCTGACGCAGGTACAATGCGTATCGGTGTTTGGGGTGGCGAACCTCTTGCAAGAGCCGATATTGTTGAACTTTGCGCATATGCAAGAAAACTTGGAATGTATGTAAGCCTTGATTCCAACGGCTACCTGATACCATCAAGACCGGAAATACTTGACAATATTGATCATCTGGTCCTTTCTTATGACGGCCCGGAAAAAGCCCACGACAAGAACCGTGAGGAAGGAAGCTGGAAAAAAGTAATGGCAGCCTTTGAAGCTGCTTCCGGTAAAGTAAGGCTCTGGTCCATAAGCGTTCTGACGAAAAACAACATTCACTATCTGGATCACATAATGGCCACCGCGGAGAAATACGGCTTCATGACTACATTCCAGGTCCTTCATCACAACGATACTCTCGGTGGAAATACTTCTGACATGATGCCCACCAGAGAAGAATACTCAAAAGCATTCAAAAAACTCATTGAGATGAAGAAAGCCGGAGCTCCCATCCTTCTCAGCAACAGCTATCTGAATGCTGCTTCCAGGTGGAAGGACTATTCCCGGACAAGGATTCCTGATCGTTTTTACGGTCCGTCCTGCAAAGCAGGCAGAGCTTACTGCAACATAGATGTTGATGGAACTGTTTACCCATGCTCTCTTCTGATCGGGGAATACGAAGGTGCAATGAACGCCCTTGAAGATGGCTTTCAAAAGGCATTTTTGAATCTCAGCAAAAGAGATCTCCCCTGTAATGCCTGTACTGCATCCTGCTATCCAGAGTACAATTATCTTTATTCGTTAAACATTCCTGTGGCTCTCGACTGGGCTAAAGGAGTAAAAAGAACCGACAAACTTCTTCTCAAAATGAAGAGAACTGGAGAGTAACATGCCGGCTCTGCCCGAGTACAAAACAAGAGTTCTGCTGGAAAACCACGGTGTACCGCTGGTTCCTGCAGTTTTCCATGATGCTATGCCGGAAATTCTTCCTGAACCTGTGGTTTTCCTTAAAGCCCAGATCCCCGGTGCCACCAGCCGGGCAGGAAGAGGCCTTGTAAGACGGGCCTCAACCGCTGAAGAAATATCAAAGGGCCTGACAGAGCTGCTTGCAGAGGAAAATTGTCAGGGTGTTCTTGCTGCTGAGGCTGTAGATATTAAAAAGGAATACTACGCGGCATGCCTTCTTGATTTCGGTGACGGAAAAAATCTGCCTGGTGGAGTGATCCTCTTCAGCCCAAGCGGCGGAACAGGAATTGAGGGCAGAACCGATTCATTGTTAAAAATACGGTTCAGCCTTCTGAATCCACCATCTGCCAGCTACATAGAGAAAGAGCTGGAAGGTATTCCGAATTCGTCTGAACTGGCGGATCTTCTGCAGAAAATGACAAGTACCTTCATCGGGTACAAACTCACAGTTCTTGAGATCAATCCCATTGCAGTCCTTGAAGACGGCTCGCACACTGCTGTGGACTGTCGTGCCGAATTTGAAAAACACGCCGTTTCCAGGAATAATACAGATCTCTTCAAAGTTCCCGAAAACGCTGTGGATGACATCACTCCTCTGGAAAAAGTTGTTGAGGCCATTAATGCCGCTGACCCGGCTGGAACCGGTTTTTTCAGAGCATCAAGAGAAAAAGCTCCGGAAGGAACAATTGCAGTAGCAACAAATCTCTGCGGAGGCGGCGGTAAAATGCTCTGGGAAATGACTACCGGTGGAAGAGATGACATTTTTTCACTGAACGAGAGTGACACCTCCGGCGGCCTGAGCGGATTCAAGAGCTATCGGATCCTAAGGGTAATCATGAGTCAACCACAGGCACAGGTGCTGATCCTTACTGGAAGCGGAATGGCATTCCAGAACCAGTACCATCTTGCTTCTGCAGTGTGGAAAGCTCTCAGGGAATCTGCAACACCTCTTCCCTGCCTGCTCCGTTTCGGAGGCACCGATCAGGAAAAGGCAATGGAATTGATGGATACAGTCGAAGGGACTCTTTCTGTAAAAATAAAAACCTTCAGGCCGGAGATCTTTCCCAATGCCATGGTTGAACACCTCAGCGACATTGCAACTGACCACAGGATCGAACAGGAATTTTCGCCGGAAGCGGGAGAAGTTGCCTTTGAGGTAGAAACACCACCTGCAAGATTTGTCTATCATCCGGAAAAGAATCCTGACAATGTTGAACCCCTCTGCATAAAGGAGTGTCCCACTGGCTTTCTTCAGTGGAGCAATAACAGAATCACTCCAAACCCTGAAGCAAAGTGTATCGGATGCCTTGTCTGCGAGACTGTTTCTCTTCTGGAAGGCAATGGTGAACTAACCATCCAGCTTGATATTCCAGGGGAGGTACTCTAATGGCCGGAATACTCAAATATCTCTGTGATATCGATACCCCGAAAGTTCTGGTATTCGGCATAACCGGACGCCAGGGCAAGAGCAGATCAAGACTGATGAAGGGGTTTGGGACGGAAATAATTGCAGGTACAACGCCTGGCAAGGGCGGTCAGGCAGTGGATGGTGTACCTGTGTACAACACAGCGTCAGATGCAGTATCAGCACACCCGGAGATAAACAGTGCTGTTTTCTTCGTGCCTGCAGGTGCCATAGCAAAAGCCGCTTTTGATGCAATGGACGCCGGAATAAAATTCCTGGTTCTCACTGCAGACGGGGTTGCCACCCAGGATTCTATTAAGATCAAGGAAAAAGCACACGAGACCGGAGCGAAATGCCTTGGCCCAAATACTGTTGGAATGCTTGATACCCAGGGATACCTATTTGGTTTGATAGGCGGCAAAGCTTCATGGGCCAAAAAGAACTACCTTCCAGGCAAAGTTGGCGTTATCAGCCGATCCGGGGGGCTCAGCCAACTGCTTGCGGCATTTCACTGCCGCCCCGATCTGCCAGGCCCGAGGCCAGACGGTTCTTTCGGCCCTCTGTGGGGAGAAGACTTCCCTGGCCTGTCAGCGGTTCTCTGCGTGGGAGGCGACCCCGTCCCGGGAATAACCCTTCTAGACGCTGCAAGGGCCTTTGAAGCCGATCCCAGGACAAAGGCAATGGCGATCTATGCTGAAACAGGAACTACCCAGGAGAACGATCTTGCAGCTGCAATAGAGAACGGTGAGATAAAGAAGCCGGTTGTTGTATTCCTGGGTGGGAAATACACTGAAGCAGGAGTGGCTCAGAGCCATGCAGGTGCCATGATCAGGAACGAAAGCGAAACCTATGCAGCCAAAAAGAAGGCTCTGGAGAATGCAGGAGTAAAAGTAGTAGACCG
>JAGLDB010000120.1 GCA_023145935.1 Candidatus Sabulitectum sp.
ACAAAGGCACACTCCTGAAAATACCCTGAACCTGTGTCCATGACATTCTCGAATACTGTGAAATCTGCTCCCGGTTCATTGATAATGCTGTTGTCTGTGAACTCCAGCACAACCCAGCCATCTTTTCCCAGGGTCAGCAGATTGTCTTCGCCGAAGGATGGTGCTGTTGGAGTGGCATCAGGGTCAGGAGGGCCAAGAATGTTCTCCGGGTAGTATGACTGGCCGTAGCCGGCTCCCGGGCCGTACTCCACTGCCGGAGAGCCGTCAGCCCAGGGGTCAGCAGCAATGCAGAGCAGAACAAGAGCAATCATCTTGCGGTTATCACAAATCGGGCAGTTGTTCTGCCGCTGACCACAGTGTAGATACCAGCGGTCATACCGGTTACATCCATGGTGGTTGTGCCGTCTATCGTTCCGGTTGTTGCAGCAGCTATTCTTCCGGTTATGTCGTATATCTGTATGGCTTCACCGAAAGATGTTCCTGTAACCGTTATCAGATTTACTGCGGGGTTGGGTGCAACTGATAACGAGATCCCGGTTTCAAAGCTTCCTCCATATACACCAAGCAGGGATCCGCTGACTGCTATAGCAGCCGGTGCTGTTACAGCATAGGTTTGAACAAGGTTTTCTGTGGTATCGTAGACTCTTACCTCGTTGTTCATGGAGTCAGAGATCCAAAGGTATTCGTTTTCGTCCACTGCCATGCCATTGCCACCGGAACAGAACGGGTCTGATGAGTCATGAAGAACGGTTTGTGTGCTCATATCAATTGAATAGACACCGGCTCCCCATGGGTCTGAAAGATAGAGGATGCCGTTTGCATTTACACTGAATGCAGGAAAACCGCCTACAGTCAGTTCCGCAACGGTGCTGCCTGTGGCAAGATCGATAACAACCACAGAACCTTCATCGTTGCCGTAGACACCGCTGCATGTGGCAAAAAGATGATTGTTTTCATCGAGAACAAGTGATTGACAGTTTGTGCCGGCGGTAAGTGTATCAATTACAGAACCTGCTGAGATATCCGCAACTACCACTGATTCTCCTGCTCCCCAGCCGCCGCATGCGATGTACAAAAGGTTTTCCGCCGTGGCCATCCATTCCGGATTTGGTCCGATACCTTCTATTGAAGAGAGTATCTGCATTGTGGTGGGGTTTACAAGTGTAACGGAGTTGTTCAGCGTGGCGGATACAGCAAGGTTTCCGTTTGCCAGAGGAAGAGAAGCCCAGCAGTTCCAGCCAGTGCCGATGCCCAGTTCGGTCAGGTTCCATGTCCCGAGCTCGAATTTCTGAAGGGTAGCTGAATCGTCTCCCGAGTTCACAACATATGCCGATCCTTCATGAATGATCAGATCATTTGGATATGTGTGAAGAATGCCTACAGAAGGGGTAACTGTTCCTGTTTCCAGATCGATGTGTGCCAGATTCCCGCCACTGATGATCAGGGCATCTCCTGATATCAAAGAGAGAAGGATCAGGCCGATTGCGAAAGAGCTCATTTAAGACTCCTGTTTTCGACCGCGTGAAAAATGTAAGGGAATATCCCCCCACCCATCCCGCGAAGGTGAAGATAAAACTCTGTCGGCAGAAGGTCTTCTGGCTTCCGGACTGTCTACTTCCGCACCTTCTCACATTGATTCAATGCAATGGTTTGTTGCGGTTTCGTTTCCGGTTACAGCGGCGGGGCCGCGCAGGAGTTTAACCTGCTTCCCTGACGCTGCCGACGGTGGTAATATATTTCCTGTGGAAAGAAAAGGGGAAAAGATGGGAGTTTTTTTCAAGAGAGTTCATGGAATAGTTGCCATGATACCAGCCGGTTCAGTGATGACTTACGGACAGATCGCAGCCATTGCCGGTAATCCACGAGCTTCCCGGGCAGTTGGATATGCTCTTCGTTCAGCGCTTTCCGGAGCGGAAATGCCCTGGCACCGGGTGGTAAATTCAAAAGGTGAGATCAGCTTGCGGAATACTTTGCAGGGAGATGATGACAGGTGCCTTCAGAGGATACTTCTTGAGAGTGAAGGGATTGTATTCACAAAATCGGGAAAAGTGGATCTAAAAGAATATCAGGTAAGGTTCTGACCTGAAGAGCTCCCGGCTCTTCGTAGGATGTTATCAACAATCATTCTGGGAATTGCAGGGGGCAGAGTCAATCACGATTGGTGAATCATCATTAACCGCTTCTTTCAACCTGTCCAGCCCTTCAATGATGCTCTGTTTCGGGCAGCCGATATTCATTCTCATAAAGCCACTTCCTCCAGGGCCGAACATTACTCCGTTTGTAAGAGCCAGCCCTGCCTTCTGTACAAAGAATGCTGAAAGTTCCTCGTCACTGAGTTTCAGTTTGCTGCAGTCCAGCCAGAGCAGATAGGTGCCATCTGGTTCAATAACGGTAATTTCAGGTATACTTTCTGTTAGATAATTCTTCACTGTGAGATAATTCTGCCAGAGATAAGGAAGAAGCTGGTCAAGCCACTGCTCTCCGTGGAGGTACGCCGCCTGAGTGCCCACAATACCGAATATGCTGGACATGTTCAGATGCAGTCTTTCAATGGCAAGATTGAATCTTTCTCTTAATTCTCTGTTTGGGATAATGTTCACAGAGAGCTGAAGACCTGCAAGATTAAAAGTTTTGCTGGTGGAGAATGATGATATTGTTCTATCTGCCAGAGCATTACTGATCTTTGCAGTTGGTGTGTGTGTGTGTGGCTTGAAGATTATATCGGCATGAATTTCATCGGAAAAAATTATAAGATCGTGCTTTATGCATATGTTTCCCAGATGCTCAAGCTCTTCATTTGACCAGACCCTTGAGACCGGGTTGTGGGGAGAGCAGAAGAGAATCATTTTCGCAAACTGCGCTTTCTTCTCAAGATCCGGCCAATTCATTCTGTATCTGCCATTCTTGAGAACAAGAGCATTGTCAAGAAGTTTCCTTCCATTTGCCTCTATAGAGTCCTTGAAAGGAAAATAAACCGGAGATTGAATGATCACCCCGTCACCGGACTCTGTAAATTCCTGCATGGCCAGATTAAGGGCTGGAACAACCCCCGGAGTGGTGATGATCCACTCTTTTTCAATAATCCAGTTGTATCTTTTTTTAAACCAGTCGATCACAGAGGAGTAGAATTGATCAGATCTTGCCGTATATCCGAATACGCCGTGAGCGGCCCGCTCTTCGATGTGTTTCAGGATTTCCGGCGGAGTTCTGAAATCCATATCCGCAACCCACATGGGATGAATATCGTTTTTGCCGAAGAAGGCATTCAGGTAGTCCCATTTGATACAGTCCGTATTTTTTCGATCAATAGTTTTGTTGAAATCATACTTCATAAATTCTCCGGGATACGGATTAGAGTTCCAGTACCAGTGTATTCTACAAAAGAATAACCACTGGTCGCCAGGGGATTGACTTTTACTAATCTAATCAATCTATTCAGTAGCGGTATTCAGGGGAGGTTTTGTGAAATTCGGATTTATATGTATGTTGTTTGCGGTGGCTGTGTCTGCTGGAGGCCTTGAACCGGAAGTTCTCTGGAATGCGAGTTTTCCAGGCTGTGTTGGTTCTGTTATCTGGAATGCATCAGAAGATTATTCAGGTGGATATGTTGCAGTAGGTGAAGTTTGCAGTGGAGTATCAGGGGAAATCGCACTGAACATCTGCAGAGTAGACAGTGACGGACTGGTCATATGGGAGAATACAGCCCTCAATCTTGGAAATGCATCGGCTTATTCCATTGAAAGAACAACAGACGGTTTTGTTCTCTGTGGAGTTTGTTCTGATTCATCCGGCAAACATGGTTTGGTGATGAAAATTGATTCTGACGGTAATACTGTCTGGACTACAATGATTGATCATGGGAATGATGATGTTCTGTACGATCTGTGTTCAGGTACCGACGGAAGAATCACAGCCGTGGGTTATTCTCTGAATGATCAGACCCATGATAATGATATACTGGCTGCTTGTCTCTCTGATTCTGGACAGGTCCTCTGGCAAAAAACGTTTGTGTATCCAGAGTATCAGACAGCTCATTCAATCGTTTTTTCCGCCGATTCCAGCCAGGGATTTGTGATCACAGGTTCGGATAACTCTGATGTTTTCCTTATGAAAATAGACAATGAAGGGAACTGGTTGTGGAAGTCCAATCATTTTATGGAGGGGATGCAATCAGGAAGTGATGTGGCTTTACTGAGCGAGGGTGGATACATAGTTGCCGGCAGCACAAGGGGAAGCAGTAGTTATTCGGATGCTCTTCTTGTCTTTTTTGATTGGGAAGGCAAAGTCACCAACGAGTTCGTATGGGGAACCGATGGCCCGGACAATGCAAGTGCCATTCAGGAAATACTTCCTGCGGGTTTTGTTGTTGTGGTAAATTCAAATGAGGGAACCGGCGAAGGCTACCGCCCGTACATTTTCAGGTTTGATCCGTGGCTTTCCATTATATGGTCTGTGGCTGTTTCCAACAGAGATGCTTTCTGCTATTCGCTTGCGCAGACACTAGATGGCGGGTTTATTATAACAGGCAAGAAGTCCACAGAAGAAGGAACTGGTTACTCGTCCTGTGTAGTGCGATTGTCTGGAGAAGATCTTTTAAATCTGAACTGATCCCTCTGTTTATATCATTAACGGTCTTCGTCCCTAAAGTGTTACGATACAATTATTTCTTTCTTCGTTACCTATTCTTTTCGCGGTAAATGATTCATTCTGATTTGAAATGGCTGTTACCGCGCCGTCTGCCTTGGTATAGGAAGCCATTATGGCAGTAAGAAGAGTCAGATTCTCCACGGTCTTTTCCCCAAGCAGAATTCCCAGGGGCCCGGGGATATTCTGTATATCAAGCTGAATTCCCATATCTGCTTCAAGCATCCTGTCATTTTCTTCAGATGATCTTCCAACCAGGCCCACAGCCTTATCCAGTACAAACATCCGTCCTAATCTGATCATCCGGGCATTTTCACCTGAAAGCAGATTGATATCCTTGAGTGTTTTCAGGCGATTCGCATATCCCGGATCAGTGAGAAGACACCCTCCTCCCGGAGTGGGTATGTGGCTGAAGCCATATTCCTCAGCCATCTTCAGTTGTCTTGTGCGCCCTCTTCCATTCAAATTGAGAAGAAGATCTCTGTTCACCAGTCCTGATTCTTCCATTGGGGTTGGATCAAGTATTTTTGCAGAGAGGGGCCTCAGAAGAACATCACCGGTAAACGAAATATTCTTAACTCTGTTGATTGATCCTCTATTCTGGCTCATGGGACGCTGTCCAACAACCTCGCCGGAAAAGATTAAGTCAAAATTTTCCTTGGCAGCAATTTCCTTCAGCCTGCGAAACATGGCTGCATGACAGTCTATACACGGGTTCATGTTCTTTCCAAAACCACTTGGCGGATTGAAAAGAAGAGCAACGATGTCTGCTGTAAAATCAACCTCACGCCACGGGATACCCAGATAATCAGCAGCTGTTCTTCCAGCTTGCGTATCAAAGAACGGGCTGCTGAATGTTACAGCTTCAACATAAATACCTTGATCCATAAGAACCCTGCATGCAAGCATTCCGTCCAGCCCTCCGGAAAAAGCAGCAAGTGCTCTGACTTTGGTCACTCGTGGCCTTCCAGGATCAACCAGTCGTTCTGAACTGCCATCTTGCGAAGCTTTCTTACAGGATGAACAGCAATCGCAGAGCCGCACATATCAAGAATGTACCGGTCTCCCCAGGAATCCCCCAGAGCAAGGGCCTGGGAAGGCTTAATTCCCAGTTGATCCATAATTGCCATTGCAGGAGCTATCTTTGCCTTGCCATAGGGTCTTTGCCCCACCAGATGGCCTGTGCATTTTCCGTTCTTTACCAGAGGAATGCTACCGCGAAAACTGGTGAATCCAAGACCTTCCGCAATAGCCTGCACCAGAGGTGAAAGAGATGC
>JAGLDB010000121.1 GCA_023145935.1 Candidatus Sabulitectum sp.
CCGGGATCGCAGTGGAGAGTTCAATTGCCTCCCTTGAAGAGAAAAGAACAGCTGCTGTTGCATCTGAAGAAGCTGCAGGTGCAGTTGTTTCCAGGGTGGAAGGTCAGCTTGCAGAAGCTGGAAGAGAGCAGGACAAAAGTGCTTTCAGCCTGAGGGAGAACCAGAGCAGGAAGAAAGAGATAACAGGTAGAATTGATATGCTGGGCAAAGAAGAAGATAATCTACATGATCTTCTTCAGGAACTTCAGAGGGAAAATGACAGTTCCGGAAGCAGTATAACCTCTTTAAAGAACAGAACTGATGTATTGAAAAAGGAAAGCAACCTTTTGAAGGAAAAGCGGGGCCAGGAGGAAATTCTAAGGAATAACTACTCCCGTGAGAGAAATACATTAATGGAAAGTACAGCTGTTCTTGAAAAAGAAGTGCTGCAGATCAGGGAGAAACTGGGAAGAGCAAAGAGCTTGATGATAGAGCTTGAGACCAGAACAGCGTCTCTTCAGGAAAAATTGAAGGATCTGGAGGGTGAACCTGCGGTTGAAGAGAATCCTTTTTTTGGAAGATCACCAGAGGAACTGGCACATGAACTTGTGTCAAGAAATTCTGTTCTGGACAGGATAGGACCAGTGAATATGCTTGCTGTTTCTGAGTATGAGGAAGCCTGGGAAAGGCTTGAATATCTGGTGGAGCAGAGAGATGATCTTGAGAAGGCAAGAGCCTCTCTTTCCAGGGCAATTGCCGAGATAAATGCAGAGGCTGCAGCTAGATTCAAAGAGACATTCGACAAGGTCAGGATCAATTTCCAGACCATGTTCCTTAAACTTTTTGGTGGCGGCGAAGGAGATATTATTGCAATAGAAGGGGATGATCCGCTGGAGGGCGGTATTGAGATCCTCGCCAGACCAAAGGGAAAGAAGCTGAAGAATGTGATTGCGCTTTCTGAAGGAGAAAAGGCACTTACTGCTGTTGCTCTTCTGTTCAGCCTTTATCTGGTGAAGCCATCTCCATTCTGCGTTCTTGATGAGCTTGACGGACCTTTTGATGACTCCAATACAGACAAGTTCATTGCAATACTCAGAGACTTCAGCGAGAATACACAATTTATTGTTATAACCCATAACAAGCGAACTATGGAAGGGTCTGATGTTTTGTACGGAATCACCATGGCAGAAGAGGGCGTCAGTACTATTACATCTGTGAGCCTGGAGGAAATGGTGCAGCAGAAGTGAATCTGAAAGAAAAACTGAAGAAAAGCAGAGAGGCTCTTTCCAGAAAACTAGGGATAGCTTTTGGAAAGGGAGTAGATGAGGATACCCTTGATATCGCTGAAGAGATCCTTCTGGCAAGCGATCTTGGCTGGGAGCTCACAGAAATAGTGCTGAAGCGGTTCAGAGAAGAATTCAAACTGAACAGTGAAAGCGACTGGAAAAGAATTCTGGTAGCGGTTCTTGAAGAATTTCTTCCGGTGCACAAGCCCTGGACTCCAGACTCCAAACCAGCGGTAACTCTGGTTGTCGGGGTGAACGGCGCAGGCAAGACCACAACAATTGCCCGTCTTTCACAAACCATAAAGGCAGCAGGTGAGAGTGTTCTAATGGGATGTGCTGATACATACAGAGCAGCAGCTTCTGAACAGCTGGCTCTCTGGGGGCAGCGACTCAATATTCCCGTTCATACAAGTTTAGAGGGTGCGGATCCTGCCGCTGTTACTTTTGATGCCATAAGAAAAGCACAGGCTGATAACCTGGATCATGTAATAATTGATACAGCTGGAAGACTTCATACTCAGAAGGGTCTTATGGATGAGTTATCCAAGGTTTACCGTGTTGCTGGAAAGGCCATGGAAGGAGCTCCCCACAGAGTACTTCTTGTTCTGGATGGCACCGTGGGGCAGAATGCTCTTCCACAAGCAGAACAGTTCATGAAATTTCTGCCTGTGACCGACCTTGTGGTGACCAAACTTGATGGAACTGCAAAAGGCGGATCTGTATTCGCAATGGCAAGGGAATTGAACCTTCCCATCCGTTACATCGGCGTTGGTGAAGGTGCTGAAGATCTGATAGAATTTAACGGGAGGACATTCATTGAAGCTATCGTTGGAGGAAATGACTGAGCCCGGTGGTCTTGAGATATCCTCACTCGTAAAGTCATACGGAAAAAAGACAGCTGTGGACCGCCTCTCCTTCTCTGTTCAGAGAGGAGATATTTTCGCACTTCTGGGTCCTAACGGGGCAGGCAAGACAACCACACTGAAGATGATCAGTGGTCTGATCATCCCGGATTCGGGATCAGTTACCCTGGACGGGGAACCTGCGGAGGATCAGAGACAGAGAATCGCCTATGTTCCCGATGAACCCACTATCTTTCCCAATCTTTCAGGCAGAGAATTCCTTCGTTACACTGGAAGACTAAGAGGCCTGGATCCGGAAGTTATCAATCAGCGTACATTGCTCTGTTCGAAGGTCTTCGAGATGGATGGATGGCTTGACAACAGATCCGGATCCTACTCTCACGGTATGATCCAGAGGGTTGTTCTGTCCGGTGCTTTTATTGCCAGACCGGATCTTTATGTGATAGACGAACCTCTGGTTGGTCTTGATCCTCCTGCGGCAGAAACATTCTGGAGAATGGTGGAGGCTGCTGCTGCGGAAGGCGCAGTGGTTATTATATCAACCCACACACTGGCAATTGCATCTCTGCATTGTAAGAGATTTGGAATAATTCACAACGGCAGGCTTCTGCGTACTCTTTCCCGCGGTGAACTGTCCGGAGGTGACCTGCAGGATCTCTTTTTTAAGGTAACAGGCACTTCACCTGCGGAAGTATCTGATTTTTTCAGGAATCCCTGATAATACATCCCTTTCCATACGGCCATATACTGCTTATAAATCAAAGAGGTGGGGCGATATTTTAGGGAGGGTGGTTTGACCGAGAAGTATTCTTCAATTGATACTTTGACCGGGCTTGGCGATAAGGATGCTTTCTCAAGAAAGCTGTTGCACAGTTTTTCCGGGGAATCACAGACGGGTGCGGTCTTTTCTCTTATCATAATCGACATAGATCACTTCAAGAGCGTTAATGACGGCTTTGGACACAGACGCGGTGATCAGATATTATCTGAACTAGGTGCAAGAATGCTTGATGTATCCAGAGAAAACGATATGCTGTTCAGATACGGTGGAGATGAGTTCACTGGTATACTTTCAGGAGCTGACACAGAGGAGGCTCGCAGGTTTTGCAACCGGTTGCTTGAGAGAACCAGGGAGACAGAGTTTGAAGGAGACCCACCACTTTCCATTACTTTAAGCATCGGTATTGCTCAGTTCTCAGTAGATGGACTCTCTGCCAGGGATCTGTTCGACACCGCTGACAGAAGACTGTACGCAGCAAAGAGAAGCGGTCGGAACAGGATCGTTGCTGTTGATCTTCCTGATCAGCAGGATGACATCACAAATGTTGATAGTCGACTGCTGGGAAGAGAAAAAGAGCTTGCTTCCTTCATGATGTTTTCAGAGGAAGCCGGCGACAAGGGGAGAGGCTTTTTTCTGGTTCTGGGACCGGATGGCTCAGGTAAGAACTGTTTTCTTGATGCAGCTGCCTCTATGCTCTCACTGAGTGATTACAAGCTCTTGAAAATATCCGGAACAAGAAGCAGACCGCAGACGCCCCATCTGGCCATTGCACTGGCTCTGGACTGCAAGGCAGAGGAAAGTGCTGTTATTGACGCTCTCTATTCCTATGCAGGTGTTTCCATGTGTCTGGGTGTATTCCTCAAAGATATGCACCTCATAGACAAAGCCTCTGTTGATGACATACTGAAGTTTTATTCTATATACCCCGGCTGGATGGTGGTGGCAGCTTCGACAGAGAGGAGTATGTTCACTCAGAGCAGCGAGTTCGGCGGAGTCTCAGCCTCGGTCAAACTTGGATCTATATCTCAGGAAGACTGCAGGGCCTGGTTAAGAGCCGTACTGATGTGGGATCCTCCAGAAAGCTTCCTGGAATGGTTTCACAGTGAGACTGGTGGTCTTCCGGGATTGTTTGCTCTTGCTATAAGACATCTTGAGAGGCGCGGATATCTGCAGGGTAAAGGCGGAAGTTATGTGATCGATCCCGGTTGCATGAATTTCCCGCTGGGGAATAGACTGGCTTTCGGGACAACTGCAGAGATAAACAACCTTCCAGTCGATCTTACTCCCTTTCTGGGCAGAGAGACTGAACTGAGCAGAATAAGAGATTTGCTGGATGATGGCGCAAGGCTGATCACTCTCAAGGGCATGAGCGGTATGGGCTGCAGAAGGCTTGCAATAAGAGCAGCAGGTCAGAATGAATCTATGTTCTCCACGGGTATCTGCCTTGTTGATTGCGATTCGGATGGTGATTCCGCACTTGTCAAACTTGCTTCCGAACTCTCTCTTCCATCGGGCAGGGACGCTAAAACCAGTATTGAGAACTTCCTTAACGATGCCAGAATGCTTCTTGTTCTATTAAATGTAAGTTCCGGAGATGAGATAGTACCATTTATTTCTCAGCTTATTCAAAACTGCAGCGAGCTGACAATTCTGGTAACATCAAGAGTTCCACTGGATATTTCTTGTGAAGTTGTAGTGCCAATCGGAGGAATATCCACAACAAGACCATCCAGTGAAATGCCATCTGACGCTGCAAGAATATTTATTCAAGCGGCTGAGCGACTTGCCGGGGTAAGGTTTTCCGGGGATTTGAACCTGAATGTGGTAGAGGATATTTGTACTCTTGTTAACGGTACTCCACTTGCAATTGAGCTGGCAGCATCCTGGACAAGGGTTATGCCTGTAGTTTCCATCTGCAAGAGAATACGGGCCAATCCCTCTTTCCTGGGCGGTACAGACAAGGAGAAAACAACAGATGGTCTGGCAGACCTCTTTCAGCAGTCATGGGAGCAACTCTCTCCCATGGAAAGAAATGCTGTTTCCAGATTGACCGTATTTGCAGGGCACTTCTCGGTTGAGGAAGCTGAGGAGATCTCTGATGTACCTCTGGAAATGATCATGTCTCTTGTGAACCGATCATTTCTTCTTCGAGATGACCATGGGATACACATTCCCGCTTTAACAAGCGATTTCATTATGCAGGAAAGGAATCCGTTTTTAAAAGGTTACGAAGTAGCAAGAGAAATGCATTGCCGCTTCTTTGCCGCAAAGGCGGCAGTTTTTGGAGAGATGGTACGGACAGGGAGAGAAGCAGGGCTTGGCCTGGATTCCATCAAGGATTCATTCAGTGATATTGCCCTGGCCTGGGAACTGGCCATTGAAAAAGGCAGACACCGTTTTCTGCGACAGATGCTGATTCCTCTGTCAATTTACTGTCTCGACAGGGGAAGGATCCGAACGGGATTTAATATGCTTGAAGAGGCTTCTTCCAACATTGAGACTGATATTCCTGATGGTCTTAGAGCCATTATTCTTTCCAGCCAGAGTCTTCTCGCTTCTAGAATGGGTCGTACTGCACTCTCTCTGCAACTGGTACAGGAGGCTCTTGATCTTACTTCCGATACTTCCGATTGCGACAGGGCCTCGGTTCTTTACTCAAAGGGACGAATGATGGTTGAGCAGGGAAAACTCTCAACAGCAGAGAAGTTTCTTAAGCAGTCTCTGGATATATTTTCCAGGGAAAGTATGGACCTTGAGTCTCTTGAAATAGAGCTTCAAGTTTTGAAATGCAACCTTCTCAGCGGTAATTACAGCCTGGTTCGCTCAACACTGCCTTCAGTGGCTGAAAGATGCAGACAGATGTCATTCCGGACAGGAGAATGGAAGACCAGGCTTTATATGGGTAATCTTGCCGCTGCAGATGGTGACTATGTACGGGCCAGAGAAGCTTTCCTGAGCTACCTGTCATCTGTGAAAAC
>JAGLDB010000122.1 GCA_023145935.1 Candidatus Sabulitectum sp.
GCTCGATATGATCAAGATAAAAATCCGCTGCAGGGTCGTTGGATGCAAAGCTTATCTGAAAATGATCAAGATCGGAGATATCTACATTCCTGAACAGAACCACTTTCGGTCCGGAATCGTTTAGTTCAACCGTACCCCCGCCTTTAAGGGTCACAGTGTACGCTGCTGCCTCTGAAACCGCAAAGGCCAGAGTTACATCTGCAACTCCTGCTATATCGGTGAGATTCAAGGGAACGGAGGTTTGTTCGCCGGAATTGATCTTCTTCCAGAACCACCCTGTTCGCAGTTCATACTGAGGCATCCAGTAACCGCCATCCTCAAGATGAACGGTATGCCCAATGGAGTTGCCCCAGACAGGGGAACCATCAGGAGAACCGGGTTCATTCCTCATCCGTGCCCCGGATTCGCCGCCCCATGTAAGCCAGTAAATTCTCTCTTCTGCATACCGGTGAAAAAGCCACTTAAGAGAGCCGTCACTGTACTCATACCTGTTCAGCCCGGCTGCAAGGAATCTTATGGTATCGTCGCCGTTGAAAATACCATCGCTATTTTTGTCGTCAACAATAATTGGCACCGGCAGAAGAGTGTGTTCGGTCTCTTGTGCCTGGGCGAACTGAGTTCCGGGGCCAGAGAAAAGAGCCATGGTCTCAATTGGAGATCCGCTTGCATTGCAGCCTGCCGCCTCCAGGTCGGAGCATGCTGCTTGGTATCCACCGGTATCCTCAATAGAGATCCTGGCCCATGGTTTTCCCCAGAAAGGGCTTGAGGCTCTGCTGCTACCATGCGGGTAGTACACATTCCCCTCTGCAACACCATAAAGAAGATGATCCTCTGGAATTCTCTGCCCGGAAGTACCGCCATTCCAGTCAAGTGAAACAGATACCGATGAGGTTAAACCTCTTTCGGTAAACGGGTAAATATTAACCACAGCCACCTGGGCACCAGCCAGCGGGAAAACTCCTTCAAATTCCACCGTGTGAACTGTACGGTGAACTGGAGTAGCTGGAACTTCCCGGGCATCAAGCCCGGTTCCCACAAGCACCCCGGCTCTGGGGATAGCTATTCTGCCCACGGAGGCGGTTGAAGAAACTTCAGTAAAACTGAGGACGGGCTCAACACCTGACGGGACCGGTATGAATATTGTCTTCACCGGATACATGGGAACTCCCGGTTCATTCAGGTTTACTGTGCCATCAACGGCTGGAATTCCGCTTATGCCAAAACTGGGAGGATCGAAGCTGAAGGTACCGCTCCAGGAAACTGCAAGAACAGCGATCAGTGAGAATACGATCATGTTCTCTCCTTAAAACCTGTGAGCACAGGCAGAATTTCCCCTGCCTTCTCTCTTATACTTATTACCCGGTCTCCCCTGGGCAATTCTGTCTGAACCGGATTTATTTCAATAATTGCAGCTCCACTCTCAAGGGCGGCAAAAGGTATTCCCGCCGCAGGCCAGACCTGTACTGAAGTTCCAATAACAACCATTAGATCACAACTTTCTGCAAGCTCATACGATCTTGAAATTACTTTCTGTGGTAACGGTTCTCCGAAAAGAACTATGTCCGGTCTTAGAATTGCTCCACAATCAGGGCAGACAGGAGGGCTGGCGCAAAGCAACTCAGCAGTAAGTTCAACAGAGAAACCACATTTATCAATACAGGAAGCAGTTCGCATTGAACCGTGAATTTCCATCACATCCGTCTGACCTGCCTGCCTGTGCAGACCGTCGACATTCTGTGTAATAACAGGAAGATACCCTTTTTGTTCCTGCAGATATGTAAGAGCATGATAGCCGGAGTGCGGTACGACATTCTCACCGGCGATCAACCTCATTCTGTACCAGTCCCACACCAGTTCCGGATTTTCTCTGAGCCCTGCGATGGAAGAAAGCTGCTCCGGACTGTATTCCTTCCAGAGACCTTCTTCTCCGCGGAATGTTCTCATTCCGCTCTCCCGGGACATTCCAGCCCCGGAGAAAATAACTGGATTACTGCTTTCTCTAATAAGCTCTGCAGCCCGGTTTATCATGGGCTTACCACCAGAATTTCAGTAGTGGAAAGACTGCCCAGGCTGCCGGAAAACTCGATAATATAAATGTAAGCTCCGGCTGCTATAACATCTCCATCTGAATCCAGTCCGTTCCATAGAAGCTGACCGGCTCCGTTCTGTACTATGGTTTCCCCTTTCCAGATCCGGCGACCAGCTATTGAATAAACCGTAACACCAACACTACCGGATGAAGATGTTGTGAAGAAGAATGCCCTCTGCCCTCTGGTGGGATTGGGATACACACCGGTTTTTTCAAGCAATGGCGCATCACCTTCCAAAACATTAAAGGAAAGAACAGCTTCACCTGTATTCTTCATTCCGTCCCGGGCTACTACTCGTATCTCATGTGTTCCCGGCAGCAGATCCGGAATAGTGTAATCGAGAAAACCAGTGGTATAACTTCCCTGGTTGTATGAGAACAATTCGGTGATATCCTCGTAGCCGCCGTCCACTGAACCAATAATGATCGATCCGGCGTCATTACCAAGAACACAGATACCTGACGGGTCGGAAAGCACAGCATGCATAACTGCGTTCTGATACACAGAAGGAATTTCTCCACCCTGCGAAGACGGAAAACCAAGTTCTATCTCCGGGCCTTCCGAATCACTGATGTAGTTGCCGGTATCCACCAGTGGAACAGGCCACGCAAAACCGGTGCCCAGCTCATATTCTGTTCTTCCCGTTGCATCAGTTCTGGCCATAGAGCCGGTATCTGCCTGAAGAGGAACGAAAAAATCAACCGATGCATCCCCATACTGATCCGTGGAAAGAATACCGCTGTACAATTCTGAGCCGTAAGAGAGATACTCTATGGTAAAGTTTGCGGTAAGAGGACTGGTATAGACCACTGTATCAGCACTTTCAATACAGCGGAAGAGGAAGGAAGACTCTTCAGGAAAAGATACATTTACCGTGTTCACCTGCCCTCTGGTCAATGTATCCTCAGGCTGGGCGGAGTACCCTTCTGTTTCCGTCCATGGAAGAGTTATTCCACCGTCCCCCAGAACAGGGTACAGATAGTTACTCTGATTGCCTGCATTAAGCTGAGAAAGCCAGAGAGCCTCTGCGATTGTAAAGTCTCCCTGATGCAATCTGCCCATGAATTCTGAAGATAATATTCTATTTTGACCACTGAAACTGGTTCTTGTACACGCAACAGTAGCAGAAGCTCCTCCACCTGGATGAAAAAGAAGGATCTCTGACAGACAATCTCCAGCTGAAAGGTCGAAGAAACCGGTGGCACATGAAAATGAATTGTAGAGGAAATACCGGGGACCGTTGTTGAGCTGACTGACCATGGAGGACGCAAACAATTTTTCGCTGGTCATCTGATCGTAGGAGCCGTGGCCGTAAAAAGAGGTATACACCACTCCTCTGTTCAACTGATCAATAAAATCAGAAGACGCGTCAGGCTTGAAAGGGTGAATACCCTCCACACTTGTTCCAGGAGGCCACGGGTATGCGATCTCGTAGAGTTTGACCACATTCACCCACGGTGGAACAACACTGTCTGCAAGATACTCGCAGTTGAGTGTTGCAGCACTCTCCTGATGCGAATGCTCCCCCCATTCGTCATCAGCAGCAAGCAGTACTCTGTTGGCCCACGGCCCCAGAATGGAACTGTTTTCAAGCACAGCAGCTTTTCCCGAGGCAACAAGAAGTTCATCGATGGTTGAGGATGGGATCCTGGACAATGGAATTTCAGGATCTTCGCTACCGGAATGAACTGTGGTGAAATACGACTCTTTACATAAGCCCGAATCAAGTTCCACGTTCACCGGTGCAGGTGACCTGTATCCCACTGAGTATCCAATGGGATCGTTTGACCCGTCACCTATAAGCAGTAATGACTGCGGTGGATCAGGCCAGGTATCCAGAGCCCATCTAACAAAAGACCTCACAGCCCCGGGATCGCTGACCCCCTGACCGAATTCATCGTAGATCTCTCTGTAGGTTACTATAAATGTAGAGAGACCACGAGCAGCGTAGACCGATTCCAGAACAGACAGCCCACTGGCCATGCTCTGGGGAACAGTAATTATGACATCCGCCGGTACAGATGCTCCAAGGATTCTTCCCGGCTGAGCTGATTCTATCAACTGAGAAGAGAGATAATGGTATGGGTTCACTGCAATAAATGAGGCAGTTTCTCCCTGCAAAACAGAGGATAGCATGGCTTCAGAACCATCCAGCGTCCACTCTGTAAGTTCAACCGGATCAAACGGGTCACTTACATCGTAGATACGAGATTCCTGACTGGCAGGGCCAAACCGCAGGGAATGAACACCGGGAGCATAACCGAGCAGGGTTATCCCGTAGCCTGCCGAGATCGAAAGGGCCACAGGAAGCAGTATTTCCGCATAGTTAAAGTATGATACATCCCGAGAATCGTTCCATACTTTCAGTATGTTACCGCCCTGTTTAACAGAAACATCTTCCACGGCAAAAACTTCATTACGCAGGGTGCCGATGGTATCAAGAACAAGAACATTCTCCAGTTCAGCAGTAACATGATAATTATTCGGGTTCTCGTTCACCAGACTAAGTCTTAAAGTAGCAGACTCGGAATCAAAAGGCGAACTGAGGTAAAAATAACTTGCAAACTCAGCGCTGAGGAAACCCCAGAGCCAGCCTGTTCTGTTCTCTATATAATTCCAGAATACCTCCTGTTCATACCCGAATGGAATGATGCCCTCTGCTATTTCGGTTCCACCTGACGGCATTGCAGATACCTGGTCAATTCTTGCTCCGTTGTCTCCGCCCCATGTGAGCCAGTATGTGTTGTTCTCATCGTAGCGGTGAGAAGATCTGAAAAGAGAATCTGCCACAGAATCCCAGTGCCACAACCCCCGTCCGTAAAAAACAAGGGAGTCGGAAAGGTCAAAAATACCGTCTCCTCCATCAAAAACAGTTATGGAAACCGGGATAAGCTGGTGTTCGTCTCCTGGATCATCATGGTCAAACATCACACCAGGACCGGTAAACATTGACAAAGATGCAGATGGAACTCCGGAGACTACACAGCCGGAAGCTTCCAGTTCCACAGCTGTAACACTGTAGAAACCTGTGTTCCCAACTGCTATTCTTGCCCATGGTTTTCCCCAGAAGAAACTCTCGTATTCTTCCTGCCGAAAAGGCCACCAGACTTCCGATTCCGGGCACAGGTCCTGAAGAAGAGTCCCCTCAATTGATCTGGCTCCGGAAACTTCGCGGAAAGAAAGAGAGTAAGTAATCTCTTCTGCATACCTGGAAGAGTTTCCATAACAGAATGGAGATATAGAAACCCTGGCAACCGTAGTACCCAGAAGGTGGATCACCTCAAATGACACCGGAGGGTGTGCAGGAGGAAATTCCACCGGCTGATATGTCTCTGTGGCATTCAAACCGCTACCGGACAAGATCGGGGTTGATGCCATGGTCAGTGTTCTACTCCACGGGCTATTCCCATCAACACCAACAACCCACTCAAGGTGTGGTTCTGAGCCCGGTGGTACCGGAACATAGTGAACAGAACCTGGAAGCTGCGCTCCACCGTCCATCTCAATTGTATACATACCTGGTATGACAATGGTACTGAGGCCATCTGAGTCTAAAAGGTATGGCTCGCTAACTTCCACTGTAATAAGATGTTCCATTGCGACGATAGCACAAGCCAGTAATATTCCAGACAGAATAATCCCCCTTAGTCTGTAGCGCTTCAGTTTTGATATATAATCAATACTCGGAAAGGTGAATGGAGGTTCCCCTGGCAACTCTTTCATGGAAACTGGCATGGCGTTATCTGAAACGCCACCCGCAAAGGAAAAGACTGGCTTTCGC
>JAGLDB010000123.1 GCA_023145935.1 Candidatus Sabulitectum sp.
AAACTCTGTAAAGAACCGTAGGAGCTGTTAGAACAAGACTCATGCCGAATTCTCTCTCAAGTCTTTCCTGAACAACTTCCAGATGCAGAAGTCCAAGAAATCCACACCGGAAACCGAACCCCAGACCTACAGAACTCACTTTTTCAAACACCAGCGAAGCGTCATTCAATTTCAGCTTATCCATGGCAAGAGCAAGATCATTGTAATCTTCACTGGATATGGGAAAAAGACTTGAGAAAACAACCGGTTTGGCCTGAGCGAATCCGCCCAGCATCTCTTTAGCCGGACTCAACTTTGTTGTTATTGTTTCACCGCTTCTCACGTCGCTGACGCTTTTAATTCCTGCGATGATGTAACCGACATCTCCATTGTTCAGAATGTCACATTTTTCACGCTGTATACCCAGATGACCAATTTCTTCAACGCGATACTCATTACCCCTGGCCATAAGAAGAATATCCTGGTCTCTTCTCATCACTCCGTCTACCACTCTGAAGTAAGCGATTACTCCTCTATAGGGATCAAAAATGCTGTCAAACACCCTTGCACGCAGTGGAGCATCAGGATCTCCAGCTGGTGGAGGTATCCGTTCCATAATGACTTCAAGAAGCTCTTCAATGCCCTGACCTGTCTTTGCACTGACCATAACAGCTCCGTCTGGATCAAGACCGAGTTCATTGTCGATCTCATACAGAGTCTCATCTATATTGGCAGACGGAAGATCGATCTTGTTTACAACCGGTATTATTTCCAGCTCCTGCTCCATGGCCTTGTAAAGATTAGCCACTGTCTGCGCTTCAACGCCCTGAGCAGCATCAACCACAAGCAGAGCTCCTTCGCAGGAAGCAAGTGCCCTGCTAACCTCGTAGCTGAAATCGACATGCCCCGGCGTATCGATAAGATTCAATTGAAACTGCTCACCTGCTTTATTTTTGCAGTACATGGTAACAGCGGTACTCTTTATGGTAATGCCGCGCTCACGCTCAATATCCATGGAATCAAGCATCTGATTGTGAAATTCACGATCAGAAACCGAACCGGTTGCCTGAAGAAGTCTGTCAGCAAGGGTTGATTTACCATGATCTATATGAGCTATTATGCAGAAATTTCGAATATTCTTTTGCAAGTTTTTCCTCCTGTGTTAAGTGTAATATGTTCGGTATTCGGTTGTCATTCCAAACAGCTAAAAAAGGGGAAGAAAAATGCCGATTTTCAAGAAGGAAAAAAAGAACAAAAACAAGACCGTGGAAACCACCGAGAATCCCCTGCAGATCATCAATAACTGCAAAATTGGTGAAGGAACGAAGATCTGGAATTTTGTGAATATCTACGGATGTAAAATAGGCAGGGACAGCATGGTGGGATGCTTCTGTGAAATCCAGAAAGGGGTAAAGATAGGTGATCGCACCCGAATTCAGAGTCACTCTTTTGTTTGTGAACTTGTTGAGATCGGCAACGACTGCTTTATCGGCCACGGTGTGATGTTCATAAATGATGTTTATCCACCACAGCCGGATCCCTCAATGTGGAAGCATACTGTTATCGAAGACGGGGTAAGCATAGGCTCCAATGCCACGATCCTCCCGGTGAGAATCGGAAAAGGTGCTGTAATCGGTGCCGGTGCAGTTGTAACTAAAGATGTACCGGATGGAACAGTCATCGCTGGTAATCCAGCCAGTTTCATGAGATTTAGCAGTGCTGGGGATAAGGAGTAACAGGTTTTGAAATCAAGGATATACAGGGTAATCCCAAAGGTACCGGAAAAGCTTGAAGATCTTAAAAAAATAGCAGAGAACACGTGGTGGAGCTGGAACAAGAAGGCAGTTGAACTGTTCCGTTCCATGGATCAGGACCTGTGGGAAAGAACACACCATAACCCCACTCTTCTTCTGGGAAGGATCAGTCAGAACAAACTGCATGAGTTGTCGGAGGATCAGGTATTTCTCTCTGCACTGAACGAAGTATCAAGCCGGATGAATGAGTATCTGAGTCGTTCAACCTGGTTCAGCAAACATCATACCGACTCAGTAAAGCCAGGAGAGGTAATTGCATACTTCTCGGCTGAATTCGGACTCCATGAAAGCCTGCCGATCTACTCCGGTGGTCTTGGTGTTCTCGCTGGTGACACTCTGAAAAGCACCAGTGACCTTGGCCTGCCTGTTGTGGGGATCTCTATTCTTTACAGACAGGGGTACTTCAACCAGTATCTGAACAGCGATGGATGGCAGCAGGAAAGCTATTCAGTTAACGATTATTCCAATATGCCGGTAGAACGGGTACGAGATGCAAAAGGGAATGCAGTAACAATTATGGTTCCCATGGGAGACGAAAGGGTACTTGCTGCAGTCTGGGAAATAAAGGTTGGACGGGTAAAACTATTCCTGCTCGATACCAACCTCCTTGAGAATACCCCTGAAAACAGGGAGATTACAGGGCAGTTGTACGGCGGCGACAAGGAAATGCGTATTCGACAGGAGATCCTTCTGGGAGCCGGTGGAATAATGGCTCTGCGGGCAATGGGGCTGGTTCCTGTTGTAAGGCATATTAACGAAGGTCATTCCGGATTCCTGATCGTAGAGATGATGGCTCATTACATAGAGACAGGGCTCTCATTCGCAGAAGCCAGAGAAATGGTCACTGCGGGAAATGTATTCACAACACACACTCCGGTGCCTGCGGGTAATGAAGAATTCCATCATGATCTTGTTCTTCGTTATCTGCGCCCCTACTTGGACAGAGTAGGCTTGAACAATAAATCATTTCTCAAATTCGGCAGCCAGCCTTCATCCCAAAACTTCTCAATGACTGTTTTTGCTCTGAATTTTTCCAGGAAGGCCAATGGAGTAAGCAGACTCCACGGTGAAGTATCAAGGAATATCTGGAGAAATGTCTGGCCGCGATTGCCTGAATCCGAAATTCCAGTAGGCCATGTTACAAACGGTGTTCACGAAAACACATGGGTCTCCGGAGAGATAAGAAGACTTCTTCAAAGGTACATAGGAAGCACATCACCGAAAACCCCCGGAGATGAGAATTTCTGGAAGAAGATCGCAAGGATTCCCGATTCCGAACTATGGATAGCTCATGAAAGACTTCGGGCAAGGCTGGTAGGCTACGCAAGAAAAAAATGGGCTGATCAACTGGAAAGCATGGGAATCAGAGGTCTTCCCCAGCAGAATATGCCTGTGCTGAACCCTGATGTGCTCACAATAGGCTTTGCAAGAAGGTTTGCTACCTACAAGAGGGCGTCACTGCTTCTAAGCGATCTTGACAGGTTAACTGATCTGCTCAACAACACTTCAAGACCAATTCAGGTTATCTTTGCCGGCAAAGCACATCCCCATGACAACGGCGGAAAAGACCTTATCAGAGAAGTTTTCCACGCTTCTCTCAGCAAAGATCTGTACGGAAAACTTATTTATCTGTCCGATTACAACATGGACATGGCCCGGCACATGGTTCACGGTGTAGATATCTGGCTTAACACTCCAAGAATTCCCATGGAAGCAAGCGGTACCAGCGGCATGAAAGCTGCCATGAACGGTATTCCTCACTGCAGTGTACTGGATGGATGGTGGGCGGAAGGTTATCGCCCTGACAGGGGCTGGGCCATCGGTAACGGAGAAACCTATGAAGATTCTGCTCTGCAGGACAGAATAGAGGCGAAAGCACTGTATGATCTGCTGGAGAATATGATTGCTCCATTGTTCTACGACAGAGGGAACGGCGGGATTCCCACAGGCTGGACAGCAATGATGAAACAATCAATGTACATGGCTCTTTCAGAATTCAACACAAACCGGATGGTTGCCCAGTATACAGATAACTACTACATGCCTGCTCTGGATTTCTCCAGATCTCTTGGTCTAAATCACATGGAAGGTGCAAAAGAGCTTGCTAACTGGAAAGAAGCAGTGCGTGAAAAATGGCATGGAATAACAATTGACAGCGTCGATCCGCAAGAGACAGACAAGACACTCACCGTAGGAGATACGATTAAGATCACAGCAAGACTGAGAGCGCCTGGACTCAGTGCTGACGATCTCTCTGTTGAGACTCAGTTCGGCGAAGCCTCAGGCGACAACTGGTTGTCCGGCAGAACCTCCACTGTCCTGAAATACATCCGGGAGGAAAACGGATTACTCATTTTTACAGGCTCGATCTCCTGCTCGGAAGCAGGACGGTTTGGTTTCACAGTAAGAGTACTACCGGCTCACCCTAAATATGGAAGGGTTGTTGAACCCGGTCTTGTTCACTGGTGGGAATAAATGTAAACCCTGCCTGGATTATCGGTAAGCACAATAATAGTCTGGCCGTCTTGAGTGGAGAAGGCCAGATCGGCGTACTGCATGCAGTAAATAGATGGTGCAAAGATCATGTTATCCGAATTCAGTATTGATACACGAGTCTCTGATCTTCTGGGAGCTATGATAACATCTGTTCCAGGTATTACATCACAGATCTGATATGGATTTGTTGCGGGTAGTTCGTGTAGTAATTCTCCGCTGTTTCCATCGTAGAGATACACCACAGGTTTAATGGAGTACTGATTAAAAACAATGATGTCTCCGGAGGTGTTATAGATAAATGGTCCTGGCCGTTCTAACAGGTGAAGCGTATCAGCAAGCTGCATGGTAGCCACATCAACCTGGAGTAGAAACTGCTTTGATGAATTGCTCAAAAGCAGTTTCCCGGAATCAAACGACATTGCTGCCCTGGTGATAGGCCACCCGGTCTCAAATTCGCCCAGGGTTGAACCGGTTAAAACATCAATTTTCCTGGACATCCACTCAGGCCCCAGGAAACAGATCACCAGGTTGCTGTTCCCTTCAGTAAGAAACAATTCAGAAATAAACGATTCATTCTGATAAAGCAATTCGGGTGTGCCGTCAGGCAACTGGATTCTGTAGATGTCTTTGCCCTGGGCGTCTTCCAGGTACAAAACTTCCGAAACTCGATCTAAAGCATAATCGCCGGGATCAAACCCCAGGGGAAGAGTGTCTTTTTCCACAGGAGATGGATTCATATTCAAACGGGGATCGGAGAGAGAAAAAGACTCAATTATCTCAGCGTCACCATCCAGAACATAGACTCGTCCGTTTAAGGAAAAAGCACCGGAGAATACTGAAGTGATAACAGCATACCCCTTGAGCAATGAGGGATATTCGGGGTTGGTGTACTGAGCTGTTCCTGCAGGTTCAACGCTGTCAACGCAGGATGAGACGAAAATAGCAGACAGAATAATAATAATCAGGGCAAAATATCTGACGGGGTCAGATAGCATTCTCATACACATACGCCCTTCCCGGAGAGTCACACATCACAATTATTAAATCGTTGTCCAAAGAAGAAAATACCCGTTCAGCGTAAGAAAAGCAGAAAATGGAGGGAGCAAAGATCATGTTCTCGCTGTTCAGCACAGATATACGATTGTCTGATCTTCTAGGTGCAAGAACCACATCAGTGCCTGGCATAAGGAAACAGTATTTGTATGGATTCACGCTTTCAATAACATCTGTAATTGCCTTTGTTTCTCCATCAATCAGATAGACCCTCGGGTGAATTGTGTACTGATTAAAAACCACAATATTGCCGCTTGTGTTGTACAGGAAAGGGCTGATCCTTTCCGGAACCGGAATAGAATCCAGCTTCTGCAGGGTGTTAGCATCTATCTCAATAAGATATTTCCTTCCTGAATTATTCAGCAGAAGTCTTGTCTCATCAACAGAAAGAGCAGCTCTGCTGATAGGCCAGCCAGTTTCGAACTCATCTTCAACCTGGCCTGTTACAGAATTAATACTTCTCACAAGCCATTCAGGGCCCAAAAAGCATATCAGAAGGGAATTGCCGTTGTTCAC
>JAGLDB010000124.1 GCA_023145935.1 Candidatus Sabulitectum sp.
CTGAACCTCACGGACGATATCCATCATCCGTGTGTGATCGTCAGCATTTCTTTTACAGATATCTCTGATGGCTATTTCGAAATTTTCTGCCATTAATTACCTCGGCTTTTGTCATAAGTGTAGAAAACCAGAACCTCGGGAATAACAGCAATTTCCTATCTGGTAATGCAGGAATTGCTGCGCATCCTCGTGCGGACTACTGTTAGTTTCTTAACTTCTGCTCCGGCAAGCACTTCCCTCCATTCTGCCGAAAAGCTCAGACAAATATAATGCACTGGTAAACAAATCAATCAACAAATATTAGCACACCTACAAATGTTTCGGACATCAAACAACAACCTGCGAGATCATCAGCAGGAACGACATATGAACATAAATTATGCAAATAAAAGACACCTACCTTTCTTAGCCTAACAAGACCAGAGCCCTGTCTCAGAAAGACACATCTCCATACTTACACTACCGGATTATGCAGTAAAAACCCACACCTGTAAAGCCCCTGCAATAGAGATGCTAACGGATTGATACATAACAATTTAAAACCTCTTGTCAAAGTTGCACCTATCTAACTGTTTTTGCTGTATAACGCCACGTCCTGAATATGACAAACTCATGCTGATTTCACACCTTGCATCATGGATCACTGTCCTATGACTGTGGGAATACTGGAATCTACTTCCACTACTTTTCCATACCCGACAAATTGCTGAACGGCCCCAGAGCCCGGTGGAATATTCCAAGCGAATAGGATATGGCAACACCGTAATTTGTTATTGGAACACCCATATCTCTGCATTTCATGATTCTTGAGGCCATCATCCGGGGATTGAATGTACACCCTCCACAGTGAATTATTAATTTGAACGAGGAAATGTCTTCGGGAAAGTCGTGTCCCCTGGTAAAAGAAAAGTCCAGTTCACCGCCCACATGCTCTGAAAGCCACTTCGGAATTTTCACTGTACCTATGTCATCCACTGTGGGATGATGAGTACAGGCCTCTGCCACAAGAACCCTGTCACCGGGTTTCAGCTTTTCAATCGATCTTGCTCCATCCACAAATGTCTGCAGATCTCCTTTGTACCGGGCAAAAAGAATTGAGAAAGAGGTCAGCGGCACATCATCGGGTGTATTTTCGGCAACACTGAGAAAGGCCTGAGAATCGGTAATTACCAGAGCTGGCTTCTTCTTCATGTTGTTCAGCGCATTGGGGAGATCACGCTCTTGAACAACCGTGCAGTATGCCTGATTATCCAGAATATCCCTGATGGTTTGTACCTGGGGCATGATCAGTCTTCCCTTTGGGGCTTCTGAATCAATGGGGGTAACAAGCACCACCATATCCCCGGGGTTTATAAGATCACCAAGAATTGTAGTGGGAATAAATAAACTGTCAGGAAGGATCTGGATGAGCTTTGTTTTTATTGATTCAGCCGCATCAGGGCTAACAGCGGAGATCTGTATGTATGGAACATCTTTCTTTGATAGAAAAGCAAGAGCCCGGTCAGGAGGCTCCGGAAACAGATCCGCCTTGTTAAAAACCACCAGTAGCGGAGTACCCATTCCAAGAAATTTTCTGACCAGATCTTCCTCAAATTCATCCCAGTTGCAGGAATCACTTACTACCACCGCTACATCTGCACGGTCAAAAAACTTTTTCGTTCTTCCAGTGCGCTCCGTGCCCAGCACACCACCATCGTCCAGCCCGGCTGTGTCCACAAGAAGCACCGGACCAAGGGGAAGCAATTCCATGGCCTTCTGCACAGGATCAGTAGTGGTGCCGGGAACATCAGAAACAATTGATACATTCTGTCTGGTCAAAGCATTCATAAATGTGGATTTTCCCACATTCCGTCTTCCAAAAATGCCTATCTGTGTTCTCAACCCTCTGGGAGTTTTTAACATTGTTCCCGCCTCCTCTCCTGTCCGGAAACCTCATTGATGGAAATTGGATCATTCAAAGATTCCATGCCTCTTCTCTTGAAGAAATGCTTCGAGTCACCCCACTTTCCGTAGATCACAGTCTCTCCTGCATTCTTTATCCCTGCAACAAGATTTTCTCTGCATACCTCTGAATTCTCATCCATGCATGGCTTGTTGTCATAAAGCTGGTAGCCGGTACGGTATTCAGTACCTGTTACATTGGGCATTATTATGTTTGCTCCGGCCTTCAATCCCAGCTCCCTTCCATCACTCTTCAGAGCCTGCAATGCAGTGGTAGCCGCGATATTTACATCTTTCAACACGATCCTGGTCACAGCGATCATCTTTAGAGCAAGTTCGAATTGAGAGTTTTCAGTGCAGTTTGCCGGCTTCTGACTCATGGGGGTAGAGTGATGAGGAATGTACGGGCCCATTCCTATCATGTCTATGTCGTTCTTTTTGAAGAATAGAATGTCTGAAGCAAGCTGGGCAACTGTCTGCCCCGGCAGACCGATCATCACACCGGTACCCACCTGATAACCGGTTTCCCGCAAGTATCCCAGGCAAGCCACTCTCTCTTCAAAACTGTATCCAAGCGGATGAATCTGCCTGTAAAGCAAAGGGTCGGATGTTTCGATCCTTAACAAATAGCGATGCGCTCCTGCTTCAAACCACCGGGCATACACATCTTTACTCTGTTCTCCCAGTGAAAGAGTTATTCCCAGAGAGCCACAGGATAACTGCTTGATCTCCCTTAAAATTTCTTCGATGAAATCAATGAAACCGGCATCTCTCCGCTCCCCTGCCTGAATAACCAGTGAGCCATATCCTGCTTTATGAGTCCACAGCGCAGCATCAAGGATCTGCTGTTTTGTCATCTGGAAACGGGTCACATCAAGGTTGCTTCTGCGTATGCCGCAATAGAGACAATCTCTTTCACAGATGTTGCTTAACTCTATTATACCTCGAAAATGAACTCCCTGGCGGGCATTAGTGTTCTTTACCATGCAGGCACGGTTGAACAGAGAAGCTGTATTATCCTCTCCGGTTGTCTTAAGAAGGGAGCAGATCTCTTCAACTGTAAAGTCTGTTTTCTGCAGTAAGCTGTCAGAAATAGAGGTCATGGGCACCTTCCAGCTGTGTCTTTCTCAGTTTCTCCACAAGATCACTCTTGTTGGAATGCGAGTACCGGCTTAATTCATGTGCTATAAGGGCATCGCCTGCAACTTGAGTGGCAGGAGAAGCATAATCCAGCAGATATTCCTGCAGGGTCAGAAGACCATTGGGTGTGCAGAATTTTTCAATGAAACCGGGTATGGCAAATTCCATGAACTGCTCACCGGTACGCCCGGCACGGTAGCATGATGTACAGAAGCTTGGAATGTATCCTGTGTCCAATAGCTCACGGACTATCTCATCCATAGTGCGGGAGTCGCCGATATGAAATTGTTCCTTGTTCATTTCCTGCTTCATATGATTTGTATATCCCCCAAGATCAATACGGGTCCCGGCATCTATCTGTGACACACCGAACTCCATTACCTCGCGGCGGATCTCCGGTGTTTCTCTTGCTGTGAGGATCATACCGGTGTATGGAATGGCCAGCCGCAGGATAGCCACAAGCCGCTTGAATTCGTCATCTGAAACAAGATACTGCTCATCAAGCTGTACCCCGTGAGCAGGGCGAACCCTGGGAAAGCTCACTGTGTGCGGGCCGCATCCGAATCTGTCCATAAGGAATCGTGCATGGGTCACCATGGAAAGCACTTCAAAACGCCAGTCGTAAAGACCGAAGAGAGCGCCTATGCCCACATCGTCACAGCCTGCTTCATAGGCTCTTGTAAGACCGTCCAGGCGGTACAGATAGTCTCCCTTGTTTGTATTCGAGGGGTGATACTTACTGTATGCTTTGTGATTGTATGTCTCCTGGAATATCTGATATGTACCTATACCGGCTTCTTTTACAAGTTTGTAACCTTCGGTATCCATGGGGGCGGCATTGATGTTTACCCTTCTGATATCGCCATTTCCTTTTTTGACCGAATAGACCTTCTCAACAGTTCCTGCAATGTACTCAGGTGTGTAACTGGAATGTTCACCACAGACAAGAATAAGACGCTTGTGCCCGGCATCTTCAAGTGCCTCCACCTGTTTAACTAACTCTGAATCACTCAGTGTCTTGCGGACTGTGGTTTTTGATGATCTTCTGAAAGAACAGTAACCGCAGTCGTTCTCACAAAGATTGCCTGTGTATAGAGGGGCAAAAATAACAATTCGGTTCCCGTACACATTCTTCTTTAAAGTGCGGGCGGCGTCATAGATCTCCTCCAGAAGCTCATTGCTCTTCACCGCAAGCAGAGCAGCTGTTTCAGCCACAGTCAAAGCTTCCTTGTTCAGGCTTTTTGCTATGATCTCCCGAACGAGTACTGCATTCTCCACTGTTTCAGCAACCAGGTCTTCAATAACCTGATCGTTTATGAAATCCTTACAGTTTTTTGATAATTCCCGTTTCATTGCTTTCCTTAAACATCACAGCTGCATTACCTCTGTGATGGTATTTTTTCAGGTTTTCTGCAGTGTAACAGTAAATGTCGAGCCCACTTCAGGAGTGCTCTCAACTGTTACCTCTCCATTGTACAGCAACGCAATTCTTTTCATTATTGAAAGCCCGAGACCGCTGCCCAGAATGTCTCTGGTTTTAGAGTTCTTTATTCTTACAAACTCTCCGAACAGCTTTTCAACTTCACTCTCCGACATTCCAATACCAGTATCTGTTACAGCAATCCGGATCAGATCATGTTCAGGTTCATCCATCACTTTTACAGTAACACGCCCTGAGTCTTTGTTGTATTTCACTGCGTTGGAAATAAGGTTGTTCAGTATTATCTCCAACTCACCGCTGTCTGCAACCATTGTGATCTCTTCTGAGGTGGCCTCAATAGAAATTGTGATTCCCCGTCGGTCAGCCTCCGGCTTCATGGTTTCCATGCTGATACCTGCAATTTCCAGTACATCAACTAAAGACACTTCTCTCTTCTTCTGACCGGACTCAAGTCTGGTCAGATCAAGAAGATCGTAGATCAGTTTCCTCATACCGCCAAGCCTTGTAAGGCTTCTGCCAACCACTTTCTCGTATACAGCAGGGTCGTCCATTCCAATACCGTCACGAAGCAGGAAAAGATAGCCTTCAATGGCAGCCAGGGGTGCTTTCAGTTCGTGGGCCAGAACACTGATAAACTGGAATCTTACCCTTCGTTTTTCCCGCCCCAGTTCCCGTGCCTGGCGTAGCGTAACAAGGTGAGCTGCCGCCTGCCTGACAGAAACCTTCAACTCTGCCGGAGTGAACGGTTTGGGCAGAAAATCATACGCCCCCTGCTTTGTTGCTGATATGGCAGTCTCGATGGATGCGTAAGCGGTGATCATTATGGCCATCAGGTCAAGGTCATTCTGATTTATCCAGTGCAGAACCTCAATGCCCGAGATCCCGCCCATCTTGTTGTCAAGCAGAACGATATCCGGGGATGACTCTTTCATAAGAGCAATTGCTTCCTCACCTGACGCAGCCTCGGTTACATCAAACTTTACAATGTCACCTGCGTCCTCTGTCTCCATTGAGAAATGTCGGAGAGAGCGCTTAACACCCAGTCGCATACCTTCTTCGTCATCAACGATCAGCAGAGAAAGTACTTTCTCAGCCATGATGCTAACGGCTCTCTATCTTGTTCAGTTCTTCCTGGATCTGTTCAAACCTTACCGGCTTGGAAAGAATGGCATCGGCATTGATCCAGCCGGAGGAATCATCTTCACCTGGAAACTGAATGCCTGTTTCTCCTGTAACATTTGTCACCATGATCACAACACATTCCGGGAATCTCTTCTTGATGCGGTATGCCAGCACAAACCCGTCATCATCATTTTCCATCATCAGATCGATCAC
>JAGLDB010000125.1 GCA_023145935.1 Candidatus Sabulitectum sp.
GCAAGAGGCTTTAATTCAGCAAGATTCTCCACATCAGTAACAAGGGCAAGATCCCATGTTCCGGAAGACTTCATCATCCGCATGGCGAGAACCGCATCAACCTTGCCGGTACCCAGAAGATGCCGGAGAAGATCGTTTATTCCTTTTTCCGCGCTTTTTTCAATGTTGATACTACTCATGAGAAGCCCCCCCGGGTTCGGCATCTTTGACAAGCTTGTGTACCCCGGGAAGTTCAGATTTCTTGAAATCCCTGAGAGGCAGTGGTTTGCCGTCATTCCTTCCGGCTTTGTATTCAAATGTCTTTTGAGTCTGGTCAGCCACAAAGCTGAACACATCCGCCACAGGAATGGAAACCGGGCAGGCATCTGTACACTGCCCGCAGGAGACGCAGGAAAGACTCATGTGTGCCAGCCTGCCGGTGTGAAACATGATCCGGTCCGGTGGAAGAGAGATCCCACCTCTTTTAACTGCTTCATTTACCATAGCCTCAGGGTTGGTTCTTGAGGCTTCAGAACCGAAGTAGCAGAGCCTGCAGTAGCACACAGGGCAGGCACTCTGACAGTTGTGGCATCCGATGCAGTTTGCAAAGACATTGAGCATTCCAGTGAACCCGCTTATGTCTTTTTCTGTTTTCTTGAAAGCGATCTGCCGTGCGGAACTGCGTTTTTCGGTAAGTTTATCAATTTCAGCTTTCCATACAGGCAGCAGTTCGCTTACAGAATCAGACTGAAGGTCCATTTTTTTCAACAGATCAGCTCCACGCGAGGTTCCGGGAATTACAAGTATTCCCTTTTCCCGTACTCCGAAATATCCGAAATGGATGTCGGAATCCACCATGGAAAAGTCTGTGCAGGAAGCGCAGACTGGCTTGGCGTTATTATCAGGTTCACCTGTTACAAAAAACTTATTGAAATTCTTCTCGGCTGCAGCGGGATCACTGACATAATCCTGCAGTGGAACTGCGCCAGGACAGTCGTAGGTGGCCAATATCAGATTTTCTGTGTTAACCTGACCGAGCTTTGACAGTTCTATTCCGGCTCTTATCTCGCAGGGGCGCATAAGAGCCATTACTGTAAGCTCGCCCCTTTCTTTTCTTGTCAGGCTCCGAAGAGCCTTTGCTCCCTGTACCGGCATAGTGGCAGGGAAAGAAACTGCATCATCAACCATGCCGGCATCATTCAGCATTATCCATGCGAATGAATCGCCTGACGGCACTTTCAACGGCAGGATCAATGCATCAATATTTTCCGACTCAAGAAGTTGCCGGAGAAATCCCCGCAGGGATGTTTCCAGACCCTTATCGATATTGAGAACGAAAGGGGTTCCTGTAGCTTCGGTCATCTCTTTATCCTTCCCATGGATCACCTTAGAGCCTCATCAACCTCGCGGTAAAGCTGGGTATTCGTGAAGTGTTTTGTTCGCAGCGAGCCGGACGGGCAGCTTCCATAGCAGTTGCCGCACCCTCTGCAAATCGCAGAGTTAACAATGGAAATGCCCCTGGCCGGGTCAGAGTAGATCGCACCGTACACACATACATCAAGACAGTTTCCGCATCCGGTGCAGTAGGCTTCGAGAATCTCGGTTACTGCCACTTCCGGTACGAGTTTTTCGCCAACTATAAGTTTTGTAAGGATCTGCCCTGAAGCCGATCTTGCAAACCACATTGAGTCACTGATACTTTTCGGGCCATGGGCTGTTCCCACGATAAAAATGCCATCGGTTGTTGTGGCAGAAGCGTTGGTCATTCTGTGAGCTTCCTGGAAAAAGCCGGTTTCATCTACCGGTATTCCAAGCAGTTCTGAAAGACTCTTCGTATCTTCAGAAGGAGCCAGGGCAGAAGCCAGTACCACCATATCGAAGGCCTGCTCACTTTCAGCACCGGTCTTGTCTTTGAATTTCACAGTGGTTCCAGACAGGATGCAACTCTTAACTCTTACCAGTTCAGCAGCAGAGTCAGCAGCAGAGTAGAGTTCCTGACCACCGCCTGAAGGCAGGCAGATGTCCCTGTAGTAGTGGGTAATGCTGATGTCCGGATGCCGTGCTTTGATCATGCAGGCTGTTTTGAACATTACCGTACAGCACACGCCACTGCAGTAGTTCATTTCATCACGACCCACGCAGTGTATAAGAGCTATACTGGCTGGCTTACCGCCGGATTTAAGAGCTATTTCCTCGCCTGACGCAAGCATTTCAGCCATTTCCATAGAGCTGTATACATCGTCTGACCCTGAATAGCTGAACCCATCTGTACCTGTTGTTCTGTACAGGTCAGAGCCTGTTGCTGTAACGATTGATCCGCACAACAGCTCAGTGATTACCTTGCTCTCAAGGGAAGTATGCTCAATCTCGAAATTGCCGAGGAACCCGATAACAGATGTTACTTCGGAATCAAGAAAAACATTGATGTGAGGGTTGTCACGAACTGCCTTGATCAGTTTCTCCGCCTGATCCGGGCTGCTCCATTTCTGGAAGGAAAAACCTGAAAGCTTCCCGGCTCTGCCTCCCAGGCAATCGCTCTTTTCCACCACGGTGACATTGCGGTTCTCTGCTGCCAGCGAGAGAGCCGCCTCCATTCCAGCAACCCCTCCACCGATAACCAGAACATCCGGATTCACATCAATGGGATGTTCAAAAAGTTCCGAGTGGTGAAGAACACGGGCAACACCGGCGCGTAGATAGCTTGTTGCCTTCTCAGTTGCCTTCTCCATGTCATCTATCACCCATGTGCAGTGCTCGCGAATATTGATGATCTTGTAGAGGTATGGATTGAGCTGAGTCTTGCTGCAGACCTCGCGGAAAGTGGAGTCATGATCCCTTGGCGAGCAGGCACCCACAACCAGGTGGGTCAACCCCTGTTTTTTGATCTCTTCTTCCAGGTATACCTTGCCCTGTCCGGAACAGAGAAAACCGTACTTTTTTACCACAAGTTCCACATCACCAAAACCCTCAAACTCGCTGAGGTAGGTGATTATTTTATCAAGGTCTGCCTTACCGGCGATATTGGGACCGCATTCACAGATATAAACACCAACTTTTGCTTTCATAATTGTATCCTGTGACGGTTTGATAGTTTCATAACACTAAGACCCCAATGCACTTTCATTATCCGGTTCAACTGCAGAATCTGACATGATTTTCATTATCTGTCCTGCAGCTGCCTCCGCCTGAATAACTGACTTCTGAATATCCATTGGACCCTGGGCACTTCCCGCAACGAAGATTCCTTCTTTAGAGGTCTCCATTGAGCCTGTGTCTTTTTCTGTTCTTTTAACGAACCCGTGATTGTCCAGTTCAATACCTGCTGTTTCTGCAAGATCGCCAAGACTGGGATCAGGCACCATTGCTGCTGCGAGTATCACCATATCCACCATCAACTCGGCTGTTTCTCCTGAGGCATCCGGATAGCTTACATTCAAAGCCGAATCACCCTCTGTAACCTTTACATCATCAATAGAAGGAGTGAAAAGCATTTTTGTTGACTTTTCACCAAGCGTGGTGAAGAACTCCTGGTAGCTCTTGCCCGGGACACACAAATCAAGGTAAATGTTAAATATCTCTGCGTCAGGCAGTTTGTGGAGCAGGAAACGAACAAACTTGAAAGAGTACATGCAACAGACTGTTGAACAATAACCAACATCTTTTCGACCGGCGCAGTGGATGATGGCAATTCTCTTCGGCGAAACATCCGTACCTCTCAGGGTAAGCTCACCCTGGGTTGGACCATTTGAAGCAAAGAGCCTTTCAAACTCAAGAGGCGAGTAAACCGCGGACAGTTTCCCATACCCAAGATCCGGCAGTAACGAGAGGTCAAACACATCCGATCCAGTGGCAATCAGAATTGCTTCAACTTCAACAGTGATAACCTCATCTTTGTCGTTCAGATCAATTGCGTCAAAAACACATGACTCAACACACAGGTTGCACTCCTGCGTACCGTTCAGATGAAGACAGTGAGTTGAATCGATCACCGGAACATTGGGAAGAGATCCTGCTGTTGGAATGTAAACTGCCTTCATGTCCATAAGGTTTTCTTCCCAGAAATTCTTTATGGATACCGGACATGGGTCAAAGCACATTCCACAACCGATGCAGTTAACCAGACTGATGTACCTGGCTTTTCTTCTGATAACCACTTCGTAGTGGCCTTTGCTGCCTGAAATACTCTCTACATCACTGTAGGTATAGGTTTCAATATTTGAGTTCTGAAGAACCTCCTGCTGTACAGGAGCCACCATGCAGGTGGAGCATTCCATGTTGGGAAAACTCTCTTCATTCTTGATGACTTTTCCGCCGATGATCGGCAGCTTTTCAACCAGGTGCACCTTCTTCGAAGCCCCTGCCAGCATCAAACCGGCTTTCATTCCGGCGATTCCGGCACCTATGACAAGAACGCTTCCATTCTTCGGCATTATCTGTTACCTTCCGTCAGAAACGTGTGCTGCTGTTAACGGGATTGGGACCCAGTTTTTTAATCTTTTCGGTGAAATTCCCTACAACCTCTGCGTACCGGTTGCCTTCAGCGGCGGATACCCAGACGAGCTCAAGCCTTTCAGGATCCAGCCCCAGGGTTTCCATAACTTTCTTCAGCAGGGCGAATCTGCGCCTTGCGTAGTAGTTGCCTTCTCCGTAGTGACAGTCTCCCGGGTGGCAACCAGCGACCAGAATACCGTCAGCACCTCGGAAAAATGTTGTAAGAAGAAGGTTGTGATCTATCCTGCTTGAACACATTACTCTGATCACAGAAAACGAAGCCGGTATCTGGACCCTGGATCCACCTGCAAGATCTGCAGCTGCATATGTACACCAGTTGCAGAGAAAGCCTATTACTTTCGGGGTAAATTCGCTGTTTGAAGTTTTTTCCATTTTTTCCTTCAACGATAAACTCTGATGTTAGTTCAATTTATCTGAATATTTCAATATTACAATATTATAATCTAAAAAAAACCAGGCTCATATTGCCGCTGTTATCTCAAGGATCTTCTTTACTTCCTCCATTTCAACACAGTAACAGACCATGGTGCCATTACGTTCACTTCTAAGTATTCCAGCATTCTTCAGTGTAAGCAAATGGTGAGATATGGTGGATTGGGGAAGCCCAAGCTTGGTCTGTATATCACCTACATTGCAACCATCATCCTTCAAGCCGAGGATAATTTCAACTCTGTCGGGATGGGCAATGGCCTTAAGTATCCGGCACTGTTCTTCTATGCTTCTCACTGAATTCGTACCTGTTCTGTATGGGAAAAACTATATTGGTTTCTTTGAATACTTAACTATATGGATGCTCTGAAGCGGAGTCAATACAGAAGCAAAAGGCCGCAGGAAGATATCCTGCGGCCTTTTTATATACTCAGCTTATTCGAAAAAAGCGATGGACTTCTTAATAATCTCCACACACTCCATAAGCTGCTCTTCTGTAATTACCAGAGGAGGAGCAAAACGGATGATGTCGCCGTGGGTCGGCTTTGCCAGAAGACCGTTCTCCGCCATCTTCAAACACACATCCCAGGCAACAATGTCGCCTTTGGGCTTGATGATAATGGCATTGAGAAGACCTCTGCCCCTTACAAGAGTGATCATGTCGGAATCGATTGTCTCAAGCTCTTTCCGAAAAAGTTCTCCAAGATACATTGCTTTCTCTGCAAGCTTTTCGTCACGAACAACCTCAAGAGCAGCCATTGCAACTTTTGCAGCAACAGGGTTACCACCGAATGTTGATCCGTGCTGACCGGGCTTGATAAGAAGCATGATGTCATCATTTGCGAAAACAGCAGAAACAGGATACATGCCACCGCTGATGGCTTTTCCAAGAATAAGGATGTCAGG
>JAGLDB010000126.1 GCA_023145935.1 Candidatus Sabulitectum sp.
CACTGTACTACCAGACAGGAACATTCGGCAACCATCCGGCCTCCTCTTCCCTGTGGATTGCAATCTCCCTCGGCATTCTGGGAGCCATCTACGGAGCCTTGAAGTTCCTTGCAGCAAACCGGAAAATGGCTGCCTGAAATGCTTACAGACATTCTGAAATTTGTTCGGAAACACCAGCAAGCGTCTTTACTGGACATATCTGTTCACTTCCAGATTGACTCAGCAGCTCTTGAGCCCATAATGAATGTACTGCTCAAAAAGAGAAAGGTAAATCTTCTTGCAGCTGAATGCTCAAGCGGATCATGCGCAGGGTGTTCCTGCTCAAGCCGTGAAAGCATGCTCGTATACACAGTTACCAATAACACAGTAACAGAACAACAAAAAAACTGATAAAGATGTTAAGAATGAAAGGGAAACTCACGATGACAACGATCAAGACACTTGGAAAAAGGCTTATTCCTGGAACCGTTACCGGGCTGATAATGATGACACTTCCTGGAATTGCTTCTGCTGAATTTGTTCTTGCAGACGGAATCACTTCAGGTCTTGTTATTGAGGCAGAAATGCCGTGGGAAAGCACCGATACAGAATCAGCAGGTGACATAGCCGTTACGAATGTTGAATTCTCTTTGAACATTGAACCTGTTCACGGAGTAGCAGGAAATGTCATATTCAAATGGGAGGGTGAAGGAGTCGATGTTGATGAAGCTACCATTACTCTGCATGATTTACTGAATGAAAATTTCTACCTGGAAACCGGTCTCAAAGGGATTCCATTTGGAGTATTCAACTCACACATGATCAGCGATCCGCTTGTTAAAGAACTTGCGGATGCAAAAGAGACAGTAATTCAGTTAGGCTACTCAATAGATATGTTCGAAGTGATCACCGGTGTATTCAATGGAAACATTGATGAGCCTGATGCCGACAGCAAACCAGACAACTTTTTTGCATCAGCTGCTTTCGTGCCTTTTGCCGGCACATCAACCAGTATTTCCTGGACATCCGACATGGGCGAAGCCGGGCTTGAAGACTATTTCTTAACTCTTCCAGACAGCACCCCTTACATGAATGTAGCCGGAATTGATCTTGGCCTGACCTCCGAATTAGGTCTTTTCACAGTAGAGTTCGAGTATGTCACAGCCCTGGAAGAATGGCAGAGCCATCCCGGCAGCAGCGACCCCATCAAGCCCTCATCATGGAATACCGAAGTTGCCTGCAGTCTGAACGACATGTACGGCATAGCAGTCAGGTACGAAGGATCCAGCGATTTCCCCGGCCAGCCGGAAGCAAGATATGGAGTGGCAGGCAACTGTCAGATCAGGGAAAATCTTTCACTGAGTCTTGAATATCTCATTGCCGACTTCGATACCACTGATGATGATCCAAACACAATTACAGCCAAACTGGCACTGGAAATTTAGACACATTCAACCCGGAAATTATCCATCGGTAGATTACCGCACAGGGAGGACGCATATACCGCTCCTCCCTGTGCGATATGAAATAGTTCAATCTACCAGCCTGCCTCCATTACTCAAACAACCATATCCAACAGGTTTCTGGTAATCTATTTCAACTTCGCAATTGTGCAAGACTTACCGGAGTATTTAGGAGTAGAGAAGCTGGGAGGGATGACAAGCACAAGCCGCTCAATTACAACTGAAAGAGGTTGTAATTGAGAAAACAACCCCTAAGTTTACCTGATCGCTCAACCACCCGGAGACGGCTTTATAATGAACCTTTTTGCTGGCATTGCTTCTTTTTTTAACATCAGCTACTCCAGATACCCCAGACAATACGCCATGACATAAGAGGTAGAACATCAGGAATATTTTCTACATGCATTTCCAGAAAAGCTCTGTCCGGCTTTTGAAGAGAACTATTGATTTCTCCTCCTGCCAGTTTTCTGAAGCCGGTCTTTTCAAAGAAGGAATCAAGCTGGCTACCGGTGGTTGTGTTAATACCGTCCTTCTCAAGACCCTCTCTGATCTGTTCAGCAAAACCTGTATCCGGTGACTCACCGATACAGGTGTAGTCATACTCTGCAAATACGGCGAATAATCCATTCGGTGACAGATTCTTCTTTGCTTTTTTCAACCACTTCACAGGTTTATCCACACTGGAAAAGAAAAAGGACGAAACATAGAGATCAGCAGGAAGAGGATTGTTTTCTGTATCTCCTGCAATGAACATTCCATTCTCAGGAAGAATCTCAGGGTCTATATCCATTCCTGTGTAAGCAGCATCTGAAAGGGTTTGAAGTTCTTCTCCAAGAAGCCCGGTTCCACAACCCGGCTCAAAAATGGTGTTTATCTGTCTTAATGGTAACCGGGAAAGGATGTGCCTGCGAAGAGATGCCAGTTCTTCGAACTGTCTTCTGTAGATATCCCTCAGTTGATCCCTTTTACATTGAGTCTCTGCAGGGGGCTCCGTTCTTCTTTTCAAGGGGGCATCCTCCTCCGCAAAGGCTCAGGTCAACACACTCTCTGCATACATCATCAATCCATTCTCTGTTTCTTGCGCTCTTCATCAGATCGCTGTTCCAGATCGAATCCCACTCTACAGTCAGAATATTTCCAGCGGACTCGTACCAGCTCTGACATGGAAGAACTTCGCCGTCAGGTTCAATACAAAGGTTGTATTCCCCTGCTGTACACCTCTTTGCCCCCAGGTCGAATTCAAGGGGATTAAAGCTGCAGTAACGGGTGGGCGAGTACCAGATGAATTTCATTCCAAGCTCTTCTATCTTCTCATTCATTAACAGAATGATGTTCTCCAGCTTTTCTGTACTCACTGCAAAATCACCTTCAAGAGCTTTTCCACTGTGTATTATGGCGTTAGCTGCCACCGAGGAAAGACCCAGATCATGGGCAAACTGGATTGTTTCAGCCATTCCATCGTAGTTCTCTTCAGTAATAGTGGTGTTGGTAATGGTGTGAATACCCGCCTTCACGCAGTTTCTGATCCCCTGAACCGTGCTGTCAAAGCTGTCAGCACCTGTCATTTTGTTGTGGATATCTCTGTTGCTGGATTCCAGAGTGATCTGAATGTGATCAAGACCGGCGTCAAGAAGACCCTGAAGATAAACTTCGTTCGCAAGTTTTACTCCATTAGTAAGCAGACCTGTTACAAGACCCAGGGTTTCAGCATACTGTATAAGTTCCTCAAGATCATCACGAAGAGTTGATTCCCCTCCAGTGAATATCACATGGGGAATGCCCAGATCCCATATCTTATTCATTACTGTTTTCCACTGATCCGTTGAAAACTCATTCTTATCTCTGGTCTGATTGTAGCAATGGCTGCAGTTGATGTTGCACCTGTAAGTCAGGGCAAGATCCATTCTGTACGGTACTTCAACCGGGGCCTGGAACGGTTCTGTTACCTCCATGTTCACAAATGAGATAGGCTCTGAAGCCCCGGTGTTCAGGATGTTTTGAAGAACATCTCCGAACTCTTCCAGATCAGATGCAACCTGCTTCTTTTTCACAGAGTATCTTTTTCTAAGGGACCTGAGGATCTTCTTCTCTGGAATTTCAGAAAGGATCATCCATGTCATATCAACAGCAACCGGGTTGAAGTGAATAATTCTTGAAGCATCAACAGTGAGTATTCCCCGGCCATCCTCACTGATTCGCAAGTGAATTCTGTGTTCTCCCCGGCGGAAGTGATGCATACCTGGTTCTGTGATCCGTTTTCCTGATTCTTTCAGTTTTTTAGTTAACATCATGATTACCTTCCTCCCCCGGCGCAGGCGCAGGCACAACCTGCGCAGGCACACGCACAGGCGCAACCGCTGCCACTTGAGCCTCTGTATGTAGAGGCGGAAACTGGATTGGATTTAGATGTTACAGCATAAGAAAGTCTAGTGAGATGACTTACTGCGTTTCCAGCAGATCTTTCCAGGGCTCCTGCTACCTGAGAACACGCCTGGGAAATATTCATCTCACCAGTGCTTCCCTGGATCATTCGTGCAGTTCCCGGAAAATAACCGTACATGTACATTGGCAGAAGGATGCTTCTATCCGGGGAAAGGTTCTTCACCCGGGAGTCAAACTTTTCATCTGCAAGAAGCCACTGGAATCTGTCTCCCAGTATTGCCCCGGCTTTTTCAGCAGAACGATCAGCAGCGACCATGTTCCAGGCACTTTCTATAACACTCAGGTAGTATTCCTGTGATTCTTTAAGCGAAAACCCCTCCATCTTCTTTGCCAGAACCTTGATCATCTCAAGAAAGATGCTCTTTATCTGTTTAACTGGTACTGGTTTGGCAGAGGGAACTTCGGGAAGAAGTGTCAGTAACTCCTTTTCGTAAGAGCGAAGACCCTCAGTGGAACCGGTTTTCATAAGTTTACCGTCCTCCAGGCGAAGACTGCCCTTCTTCAACAGACCGAAAAGGATCAATACAAAAACCCTGTCCAACTTTTCCTCAAGCAGAAGCGCTGCCAGTGGTGCAGTAAGACCCCGTCTTATTCCAGAGCCCTCCAGCCCCAGCTTCGGTGGAAGATATTCCTCTCCTCTTCGCTTTCCCTTTATTACAGCCTTGACGATCACGAAGATCATGAAGCCGAAGAAAAGGAAAAAGAAAGCGAAACTAGCCAGTGCTATAAGAGTTTCTTCTTCCATAAAGGGCTCTTTGGGCTTCTCTATAAGCGGGCCGTCAACAAGATCCTCGGGGAATGATATTCCCACAAGATATGGAGAATCAACCCTTCTGGTTTCTTCCCACACGTAAACAACCCGTCCGTCTTTATTCACCAGAGAACTGGTATAGGGCCTATCATGATAGCGAACCATCTCAGGGTGGGAACCCTCAGGGAAAATAATTGTCAGAGAAAAATTACTGGAGCCGCTAAGAAGGCCGCTGTCAAACCATGTGGGAGTGAACTCCATGGAAGCATAATCATCATCCTCGGTATCCAGAAAAACCATATCTTCGTTTTCACCAGTGAGCCAGAAGCGTCCCTGTTCTCCGGAGTGGATGGCATTCCCGTCCAGATGAACCTCAACACCGTTGTCTATGTAAGCAGACACATAAATTCGAGTAAGAGTGTGACCGTCTACACCTGCTTCCACTTCAGAGGCACTGAAATCGTATGAAGGAAAACCAATATCGATAACATCTATACTGCTGTACCCGGGAGTGCACTCAAAGAAAATTTCATAGTGGATGTTCAGGGATCTATCCCTGTTGATTTCAACTGTACAATCAAATTCCGGAATGGAGAAATCGTAATTTTGACCACTTGCAGAAAGAGGGATCAGAAGCAAAAGAAGAGTAAAAAACTTTCTCACCATTTTGGAGCCTCCTCTATCTGGTACTCACTGTGACAATATGGACAGGAAATAAAAACCGCTCCAGCCTTTACTGACATATTTTCAGAAGAAAGAATACCTCCGCACTGGTTGCATTTCATACCCTCAAGATTGACATCACCGGAAAGCTCCAGCTCCCTCCTTATCACCACATCTCTGGTTTTTTGTTTTCGCAGGCCGAAAACAATCATGAATATGCCTATTCCAAGCATAACAGCACCAGTAACCGGTCTGCCGCCTATAACGAAAACAAGGCCGGTAAACAAAAGAATCACTCCGGCAATGGCAAGGATGATCTTTACAGCTTTCATGTTCCCCTCCTCATGGTATTGCCTTGTTAATAACACCTGCGGTTCTATGGGGCAAGGCAGAACTGAATGCCTCTTCTCTCTCCGAAGCCTCTTGGGCTTCAATCAAGTTTTCTTTCTGAGAATTGGTACTC
>JAGLDB010000127.1 GCA_023145935.1 Candidatus Sabulitectum sp.
CTTTGCGGAAATTTTTGAACTCGACAGAAACCGAACAGGTAATAAGCACAAAACCCAGTTATCTTTTCACTGAAATTGAGTATTCATTTGTATCTGATTCCTGTTATCTCATGGTTATAAATATATCAGTTGTGTTGAAAGAAAGAGTTCTAAAGCTATAGATCAGAAGAGAAACATCAATAAGATCGATAGCTAAGACAATAAGAACAATAACAAATAGTACATCAAGTGTAATATGCTGGATATACCAGTGGGCAGGCAGCAAGTGGATGATTCTCTACATTGACAGAAGTTCTTGCTTGTACGATACTTCTCCGTTGAAATAGAAAAATGTATGGAAAAATGAATAGAAAACTACTCAAACAATCCAGGAGTTGTGAAATCGATGAGCATACTTAGTCTTATTGCCTGCGTTCTTGTTGTTAACTTACAAGTTAGCGATAATTCGACCATGCCTGATGATGCCAATTTGACCGGTGAATTTCAGGATTATGTCTATTTTGATATCGACGATGAGATATCTATAGACATGGTTCTGCCGACGCATTTTCTGGAACGCGGACCTCTCGAAGTATCCGATATAGAGCCTGGTGATACACCGGAAGGTGACAACCTCTTCTGCAGCACATTCAGCACTGACGGCTCAAAGGTGTTCGTGGCCAATTTTCTGTCCGAGAATATCAGTGTAATTGACTGGGCTACAAAAGCAGTTGAAGCTACTATTGACGTGGGCGGCCGTCCGGGAAACATAGCCTGTAGCGACGAGTATGCAATTGTTACAATCCCATTTGAAGAAAAGATAGAAATTTATAATCTCAGTGATTATTCACTGGCAAAATCGTTCACTGTAGCCGGGGGACAGCCATGGGTGACAAAGATAAGTGAAGATGGTACTATTGCGTGTGTAGCTTCCGATGTGCTAGACATTTGTGATGTTATCGATCTAACGACTTTGACAATAGTAAATACGATCACAGATTTCCCAATTTATCCCAAAGCTCTGTCTTATACTTATGAAACGTATCGCTGGTTTGCAAGGTTCTCAGATTATACTCTCACTCCACTTGATAATTATATAGCAGTTGGTAGTGGAGCTCAGCTTTTATTTATTAATTATATGACAGGTAATATTGACCATATTTTGCCTATGAGTAACTGTAGCCATTCGGCATTGTCCGGTGATGGTAATTATCTGATTGCAAGAGATGGGTACGATCCCCTTAAATTAACAAGAGTGGATCTTTCAACTTACACAATTGAATCTTCCGTTACGATCCCCGGATTCGCTATGGGTAACAGCGGTGAAATTGCGGTTAACCAGGACGGTACTAAAGCTTATACTTCCTCCGGCGGCAATGCCTGCTTTCTGGTAAAGTTCCTTACAGGCGACTTTGTTGCTTTTGATGCCAGTACCACCGCTTCAGCCGATTGGGTAGCTTCAAATTACGATCATACGATGGCTATTAGTTCTCAGCTAAGATATGCGATTATTGATTTTGAATCCGAGACCATGATAGATCGATATTACGGAAACTGGAATATGCAGGGATGCGTCTCACCTGTGGCAAACAACAGTGCTGCTTTTTACCCCACCAGGCATGAGGCGGTACACTGTTATTCTTTTGATGACACTTCCATGAATTATCTTGCTTCGGTGCTTTCCGGATCTCCAATAGAAGGAGATGGTACTAGAAGAGTCGCCATTGCCCCTGACGGTTCAGTGGCTGTTGTTTCAAATACAGGGTCAGACAATGTAAGTATCCTGAACATGAGCACTCATCAGATCGATGCTGTAATTGAGGTAGGTGATAGAGTACAGAATGCAGCAATTACATCTGACTCCAGATGGGCGGTTGTCTGCGGTTGTATGTCAGAGCTTGTAAAAGTGATTGACCTGGAAACTAACACAGTTGCAGCCAGCATACCCACCGGAGATTATTGCACCAACGTGGCAATTGCACCTGATGATTCGTACGCATATGTAACAAGTATTTATGACGATAAAGTGACTGTTATTGAATTAGATGGTTCATCCAGCTCCAAGCTGGTGGACATTCCGATATCTGGTATTAATGGCACATTCAACGTCAATTGTGGTGTTTTCAATAATATAGAGGTCAGTCCCGATGGCAGCACCTGCATTGTTGCAGCAGCTTCAGATGATATGGTCAGAGTTATTGATACAGCCACAAATACCGTGGTAGCCAATGTTGCAGTGGGTAATTTTCCACTGCATTTGACTTTCAATGCTGATGGTACAAGAGCTATCGTAAGCAATTTTGCAGATGACTCCTATTCTCTTCTGAATATTGATGGAGCATCTTCATCTGTTATTCATACACAGTATTCCGGTGATCGCCCTGCGCGTGTGGCTTATGATTCTGTCTCCGATCAGTTTGCCGTTGCTATTTACGAAGAGGGCAAGGTAAAGACTATTGACCCTGATACCGGTGCTATAACAGGAACATTTAACTACCCCGGTAAGGTTTTTGAGGTACGGTATACTGCCACGGGAGAAAGACTTGTTCTTGTTTACGCATCCGGAGCCACCCCATTTAGAATGTACAGGGGAACTGAATATGTTGATCTAAACAGTTTCCCAACTTCTTTTGATTACAATGATGCAGTTGATGCCGCAGTGGCTGCAGCACCAGGTCCGGATTATGCAACTGTCATAACATACAGTTCATCCGGTGTATCACAGCAGAATGTTGTACAGATCGCTATTCCCGGAGTTAGTATTTCTCCTAATCCGGGTTCATTGTTCTTTTCATTCGATATTTCTCTTCCATCTGCAAGTAATGTAAGCCTTGGAGTTTACGATCTGAACGGCAGAAGAATGTTAACAGTGGAGGAGTCATTCTTTTTGGAGGGCAACCATTCTATCAGCTGGAACAGTACGCTTCCTGCTGGAGTTTATGCTTTGAGGCTTGATGCATGCCAGAAGTCTGTTACCAGATTCTTTACTGTTTGCAGGTAAACTGCAACACTGAAACATGAATTGAAGGGCTCCTCGTGTTGATCAGAACAGGGGAGCCTTTGATCATATCATCCATAGAATGCTGCGATTCTACAGCAAGATAAGAAAATACCATACCTCTATGAAAAACTCATGGTCTTTCGTCAGTGAGATATTTTCTTAGTGTTGCTGGCCGTGAGCTTCTTTCCATATTTGATATACTTCCAGAAGAAGTGAAATCTTTTGAATCCACAGGAGACAGTATCTGCTGGTGGAAGCCACTACAGTTCGTATTCTTCCCGGCAGAGAACCAGTAAGGTGATGCTGGTATTATGAAAGGTTGTTAAATGCAGAGCAGGCGCAGGATTTTAGCAGAGTATACAGAAAAGCCCCTTCGCTCAGAGGGCAATACAGTGCCTTCCGTCTACAAATTCATTCAGGACAGCGCTCAGGCTATCATGGGAAATCTGAAGAAGGCCGGGAACGGGTCATACGAAGAGAGTTTTATCAATCCGAAGGTGGCTGCTGCAGTGTTTGGAGAAAGGGATGGGCAGATTGTTTCTGCGTGGCGCTACTGTATTCTGCAGGCTTCGCAGGACTGGTCTCTGGGGGATTTTCAGCGACTGGAGAAACTGGCAGCCGGGCTAGAGCTTATAGCAGCAGGAGATGTATCAGGTATTACTGCAATCTTGAAAGCTGATTTCATTCAAAGCTTTTCTACTGCCACTAGAAGGATGCTTGATGAAGAGTTTGATATCAGTAATGGAGAATCTCTTGCCAGTTACGGTGTTCCAATCACTTCAAATGAGGAGGAATCACTTGAATTTTTGCAGACCCTGCCAGCTGCGGATATTGAACTGATAGCCGGATCAGTTGTTTCCGGATACATCAAAGGTTTTATCGACGATAACAAGCCCATTCATCTTAAGCAGACAGTTGCTCTTTCGGTGCCTGCAGGGTTCGAACGGATAGCAGCATCTCTCAGGCAGGAGTTCCTGAGAAATGATCTAAGAATGAAGGTTTGGCAGATAACCACTACCGGGCAAAGCCTTCAGATGCAGTATGATCACAAATTTGACTGGGCTTTGTTTCTAGACGAAGAAACCGTTGACAAGGCTCTTGAGGAGCTGGTTGACATGTTCAGTGAAATGTATGAGGAAGCATCTCTGCATTCTGGCAGAGCATATGTGATGACCTTTGGAGACAATCGGAGAAGCCCGGAGCCAAACCGATTTTCAGTGAAACCCGGAAAAGATTCAAGCAGAATATTCATGGACCTTCAGCTGAGAAGGCGTGAGATAAGCAATAGATACATTAAAAAAGAAGAGACCAGTTATACAGGAGTGGCTTTTCCTGTTGCGGAAACAGGAGATGACTACAAAGAGATATTCATGGAAACTCTTGCGGTGAATACGTTGGACAGTTCTGTTTACAGTGATATTCAGGATGTTCTTATAGACGCGTTGGATCAGGCAGACAGCGTAAGGGTCAAAGGAGCTGAGGGCAACGATACCGATATCACAGTTCAAATGCATACTCTGAAGGACCCCGAGAAGGAAACTTCATTCCTGAACTGTCTTTCTACTGTGAATATTCCACTTGGAGAAGTTTTTACTTCCCCGGTATTAAAAGGCACCAGCGGAACGGTGCATGTGAATGAGGCATTCATTGCGGGAATTCTTTACACAAATCTTCGTCTTGTTTTCAAAGATGGCTATATCGTTGATTACAGCTGCGCGAATTTTGATAGTGAGGAAAAGAGCAGAGAGTTCCTGTACAACACCCTTATCCATCCTCATGATACGCTTCCAATGGGGGAATTTGCCATAGGCACGAACACTCTGGCATACAGAATGGCAATAAAGTACGGGATCATGAACAAACTGCCTGTGCTGATCGCCGAGAAGATGGGGCCGCATTTCGCAATAGGCGATACCTGTTTTGCCGGTGGAGAAGATCATGCCTGCTGGAATCCGTCTTCAGGTAAGGAAATGGTTGCCAGGTTTAACGAGAAAACAGCTCTGCGCAAAGAGAATCCTGAACAGGCATACACTTCCACCCACAACGATATTACCATTCCCTACAGCAGTCTTGATTCTGTAACAGCGGTACATACAGACGGTACAACAACGGAGATCATTAATGAAGGAAGATATGTTCTTCCCGGGACAGAATATCTGAACATTCATCTGAATATGGAGGACGGTAAATGAATGGCAAGAGAGTAAAGATCGCAGCAGGGCTTGCCTTTGCAGATTACGGCAGACTAGCTGAACAGGTCAGAGAAGCTGAAGAAGCAGGAGCAGACTACATACATGCTGATGCTTGCGACATGTTTGATATGCCGGACTGCCAGCTTATGGGAGGTCCGCAGGTAATCAGGGGGATAAGAGGGCACACAAAGCTTCCTATAGAATGCCATGCCTATCTTCAGTTCTGTGATTACAACTTTGTTGATGATGTGGCTGATGCAGGTGCGAATATGCTGATACTGCCTGCAGAACATCACATGGGAGCCCCACTGGCATACATGATGGCAAGAACTTTTAAACACAATATGAAGTTTGGTTTGACCTTGTGCTGTTTTACTCCCCTTGTATTTGTGGAGGAGGCTATTTACGAGATCGACAGACTTCAGATAGTTGTACACGGAGTAAGAGACAGCTATTGGTCGTGGAGAAGATCACAGCTTCCCATGATAAGAAAAGCCAGGGAGCTTATAGACAGTCGCAACCCGAACTGTGAGTTGTGTGTTGATGGAGGTATCCGCGCTGAGAATGTTGCTGAACTCATCGAAGC
>JAGLDB010000128.1 GCA_023145935.1 Candidatus Sabulitectum sp.
CCTGAAGGTGATCTTACCTCTGCCTGAAGCTTGCCAGCAAAGGGAAGAGGGGAGTGCGGGCCTGTGAAGAGTGAAGTTGCAATTTTTCTGTGGAAACTGGTGTTTACAAGGATCCATCCAGTGGAGTCTTCAGCTGCAACCAGAGACCATTTCGTTCTTCGGAGGCTGTTCTCTCCGCCGGCGGGAATTATCAGAAGCTTGTTTCTTTCGTACAGAAGCTCTTTAAGTCTTCCAGGGTCAGGAACATGAACTTCCACAGTTTCGCCTGAAGCTGTTTCAGCCAGCAGAAGGAATCTGTTAGGCCTGGAAAGAAAAACAGCAGGTTCTGCACCCGGAATAGATAAAAGCGGATCCGTATTCATGTATATACTCCTGAACTTATTTTGATTATTCCGGTAAGTCAGCCACTGTTTAATTATATGATAATACCCCCGGTGCACAAGCTCATTGACTGGAAAATTACTAGTATGTATTGTTATGGCTTCTGGATGTTTATAGAAAGATATCCAGAATTTATTACTCAAGCAGATATTATCGGCACTCACAAACCAGAGGGAGATTTAGATGACACCAAGAATCCTGCTGCTTGCATTCATATCAATTGTAGTTATTTCAGGCTGTTCCGGCGAACCTGCTCAGGAGGTTGTTGCCGAATCAGACACACCACCGGCGGAAGAAGTCGTGGTCGAAGAATCAATACCGGCAGAAGCCCCGGTGGAAGTTGAAGTTCCCGTTGTTGATGCTCATGTGACACTGGAATCAACAAATGGTGGGTACACAGATGCTGAAGCCATTGACTGGAGTACTATCGTAACCCAGCAGGCCAAGGTGCTTGTGTTTTCTGATCACAGCATATGCACAATTCTGCTTGCCAATTTTGAAACCGAAGAATACCTGAAAACTGTTGAGCTTGAACCAGGTCAGGCTGTGGTCTACTTTACACTCAATCAGTCCGCAGAGAGTGTTCCAGTTGCCGGAGCTTACGATCTCACAATTTCTGACGGTGAATTCACTGGTTCTGCCGGCATTCGTATTGCCGGGGGAGTAACTGTTATGATCTCCATGTCAAACATCATCACAGGTGAGCTGGAGATAGCTCATGTAACAGCAGAAGCTGCCACTGGCAGTTTTACTGTTCAGGATCGATGGACTGAAATGTCAGGCGAGTTCCAGGCACCCATTATTTAGTTTCGTATTTGAAAGACCCTGGCCGAAAGCCGGGGTCTTTCATGTTCTCTGCATACATCTTTTGACCACCTCTTGAAAAACAAACTGTTTCATCGGTAATTATCGGTATGGAACTTTCAAACAGATTGCTTCTGATTCTCTTTGCGGTGCTTTCCATTCTTCTGATTGTTAGAGAAGAAGAGAGTGTCTGCTCCGGAACAACATCCCACGGGGTCTGGCGCGGGCAGCTCACAACGGTTACTGCCAGAGGGGGCATGATTTCCACAGAGAACGGACATTTCTGGGTCTCCCATAAATCTCTGGCTATGCTTTCGCTTAAAGGTGATTCATTGATTGTTTTCGGCCGTCGCAGTGGAATGTTCATTTCGCCACTCAGCATTCGGCTCAAAAGTTCACCATCCCTTATTTCTCATATTAGAAGGCAACTAAAAGCCAGATTGCTTTCAACCATACACGATCCGGTTTCCATGGGTCTTACTGGCGGTCTTCTAATGGGTTTTAGAGGAGTTATTCCAGTTGGCGCAGCTATTGCCTTCAAGCAGTCGGGAACATCTCACTTGCTTGCCCTCTCCGGGCTGCACACCGGGATCATCGCACTTGTTCTTCTTTTTTCAGCAAGAATGCTATTCGGCAAGGGTATTCTTTCCGGTTTGCTTGCTGTTTTTGGAATTATTCTTTTTGTGGCTCTGTCCGGTGGACGGGCATCCACGGTAAGAGCAGGAATAATGGCGTCATTCGCCGTGCTGTGGATGAGTTTCCGAGGGGGGAAACTTCATCTGCTTACAGTGTGGTGGGCTGCATTGATTCTGTCGCTGATATTCCTGCCTGGAACACTTGAAGACCGTGGGGCGCAGATGTCGTACGGCGCAGTTCTATCACTTATAGTTTTTGGCAGGAATCTTCGGGGAAGACACTCTGCGATGTATTCTCCCATGTATGCAGGAGTTGTTGTAACCGTCTCTCTTGCACCGCTTATGATCTCAGTGTACGGAGGTGTATCGTGGTTGGGGCCTGTTGCCACGGTGATTTCTCTGCCGTTTATGCTTTCTGTAATGGTTTTAGGTTTTTTGTCATTTATTGGGATCCCCGGTGTAGTTCTTCTTCTTGAGCCGCTCTCACACTTCTGGGTGGCTGTTCTTGAGGTGCTGGGCCATGAACCAGTTTGTTTTCCCAATTACATTCTTTACCCTGTATGGGGAATTCTACTGCTGGGATTAAGAGTTTTCTCCAGATGGAACCGGTTCAACCTGAGATTCAGGTGATGCGCTGTCTGCTTCGGCTGGAATACTGTCTGCTTCCAGTGGAAGAGAGTCTTCCTCCATGGAAGACATAAGATCCACGATCAAAGTGGAATCAACCGTTGTCGTCAGTGTGTCCGGAAGGATTATCATCTCAAGAGAGTCTGTTTCCAGTGTCTCTTCTGCTTCTTCCAACTCTTCAGGTTCTTCCTCTGGCTCCACTGTTTCCTCAACTGGAGTTTCCGGGAGTGAGGCGGAAGCAGATTCATCTCTGATAAACCTGATAAAGATGGAACCTGTGTTGTCCAGGGCATTCTCAAGGTTATCAAGGCCTACTGCTTCGAACTCAGCACCAAGAGGAAGATCAATACTCATGGTGTCGCCGGGGAACAGGGACCAGGCATCTCTTACATTACCGGGAAAGTGTCCGATAAGAATGGTGAGACCATCGTAGTTTAGAAGGTCATCATCTTCAACAATAATGGTATAGCTTCCCGCAGGAAGCGAAAGAGACCGCGATCGCTCGAGAATTGCAAGATGATAGGCGCTGGAAACTGTGATGGTTGGAGTTACTTCAAGGATCACAGGCAGGAACCGAACGGTATCTGTAGCCGATGGGGTAACCACCACAACAGTGACGCTGTCCATGTATCCCGGAGAAGCCTGCCAAGTGACACTTCTTCCGTACCCCTGAGAGGAACCTGTATCGGTAAATTTTCCAGAGCTGCATGTCCATACCGCCTGAGCGCCGTCGGGAAGAATGGTGGAGAGATATGCAGTTCCGTCGCCTGATGGATCGATAGACGCGAGAATCTGCACAGGATCGTTCAACTGCCCGAGACTTTCTTTGACCAGGTAGGTCAGAAGAAGTGCCACAGGAAGAAGAATTGGAAGCAGTACTGGAAGGAGCTCTTTAATTTTTCCTTTTCTTGCCATAGTGCACCGAATATAATTGGTGGAACAACAGAAGGGAAATTTATGCAGGATACACTGGAATTTCTTATGCAGCTTCTTCGAACCAGAAGCGTATCAGGAAACACTGATTTGGCGACTGAAATGGTTAAAGCCAGAATGGAGTCTCTTGGCCTTGAAGTTAAAGTCACCCGGAAGGGCTCTCTGATAGCAACCATGGAAGGTACCGCAGATGACTCCGCTGTTATAAGTGCTCATATTGACACGCTTGGCGCTGTGGTTTCCAGAATAACTTCTGAAGGCTATCTCAAGTACCATTGTGTTGGTGGCTTCACTGCAGGCAGCATTGAAGGCGAGTATTGCCAGGTTGAAACATTCGCAGGCAAACTGGTTTCTGGAACAATTCTTTTTTCCAAGACCTCGGTACACGCTTACGGCAGGGAAAAAAGCAGTGCCAAAAGAAGCCATGAAGAGATGTACATCAGGCTTGATGATACTGCAGATTCTTCAGATGCCGTAAAGGAGCTGGGCATCAGTGTGGGGAACTACATTCATTTTGAGCCCAGGGCTCAGCATCTGAGCAGCGGATACATAAAGAGCAGACACATAGATGACAAAGCAGGCGTGGCTGTACTTATTGGTGTGGCTGAGAGTCTCGTAAAGCAGAAAGTAAAACCTTCAAGGAACATTCACTTTCTTTTTACCGTTCACGAAGAGGTTGGTCACGGTGCTGCAGGCTGGCTGCCGGAGAATGTCTCGGACTTCCTGGCAGTGGATATGGGAGTCTGCGGAGCAGATCAGACTTCAGACGAGAAGAAAGTAACAATATGTGCTGCTGACAGTTCCGGCCCCTATAACTATGAGTTGACAAAACATCTTATCAATCTGTCAGAAATGAACGGTATTGCTTATGTGGTTGATACATTCCCTTTTTACGGATCTGACGCTGGAGCAGCGATGAGAATGGGGCTGGATGCCAGGCATGCACTTGTGGGCCCTGGCGTAGACACCTCTCATGCAATTGAAAGAACCCACGAGGAAGGCATAAAGGCCACAATTGATCTAGTGACTATTTTCGCCATGGAGTAAGAGAGAAAACGCTATTTAAGAATAATTTCAACGGCGGAGACCAGAGAGTCGGTAACATGATCCGGCATTTTCAGGTTCTCCGCCCTGATAATTTCCAGCTGAGCAATGCCTCTGCCTGTAAGAACCAGAATTGTTTCCAGCCCGGATCTTCGACCAAGTTCCATATCGCTGTGGGCATCGCCAACCATCCAGCCATGGTCAGGGAGGTCATATTCCTCCTTTGCCCGGTCAATCATTCCTGTTTCCGGTTTTCTGCAATTGCACTTATCTTCCGGATGATGGGGGCAGTACATTATTGGAATAGCAGGAATATCTGCTGAGGCAAAAGCACTTTGCATTACATCATGAACCAGGTCTACTGCTTCCGAAGTGTAGTAACCTCTTCCAATTCCCGACTGGTTGGTAACAACAACAAGGGGATGACCTGCTCTGTGAAGGCAGGCGGCAGCAGCAATTGCTCCAGGAACGGGCACCCATTCTGCTGGCGTTTTTACATAGTCTGCTCTGTTCTCATTGATTACGCCGTCACGATCCAGGAACACCGGCAGTTTCATTTTGAGATCTTGTTTCTGTGGTATTCCACAAGATCTTCAAGGCCGTCTTCGAATGGAATCTGAGCTTTCCACCCCAGAACTGAATTTGCTTTTGTCGGATCCAGAGCAACTTTCAGAATCTCCTCTGCAAGAGCAGGACCATAAACTGGTTTTACATCTGTTCCAACATATCCCCGTATTACTCTGTCAAGTTCTTCTACAGAACTGCCTATGCCCCAGCCTATATTGAATATTTCTCCCACAATATCTGACCTTGTGAGATCCATGGCTGCCATGTTTGCCCTGGCGATGTCTTTCACGTGGACATAGTCACGAAGCTGCTGGCCATCTCCGTTGATTACCGGGGTTTCTCCATTTAAGTACTTTACAGTGAATATCGCAGTAACTCCCGCTTCTCCAAATGGATTCTGCCGTGGTCCGTAAACATTGGGGTATCTAAGAACAACATAACCCAGGTTGTAGAGGTATTTGTAGAGATAGAGATAGTGTTCCACTGTGTGTTTGCTAATTCCGTAGTGGCAGATCGGATTAATGGGGTGATCTTCTCTTACTGGAATGTACTGAGGTTCTCCGTATACAGCACCGCCTGTGGAGGCGTAGATAACTCTTTTTACCTTGCCCTTAACTGCAGCTTCCAGAATGTTCAGAGTACCCTTTATGTTCACATCGGCGTCAAACTGAGGCTCTCTGACTGATCTTCGAACATCCATCTGGGCTGCGTGGTGACACATAATATCAAAACTGCCGTTCTCAATAAGTGTTGCAGCCTCTT
>JAGLDB010000129.1 GCA_023145935.1 Candidatus Sabulitectum sp.
GAAGAAAAGAATCGTCAAAAGATCATGAGGATTTTTAAAAAGGCTGGCTGGTCAAAAGAATCACCGGGCAACGGAGTTTTCACTTCAGGTATAGTCTCTGAAATGAAAATGTACAAGCATGGGGTCATGGCAGAACTTCATTCACATATTTTTTACTTCCCGGCAACATTTCCCGGTAAACTTCCATTTGATCTGTTTGATAACGGCAGGTTGCTTGAACCGGGTTTGATGGGTTTTGCCTGGCACAATGCCCTGCTGCTGGTGATTATTCACATGCTTACAAACATTTCAATAAGACCTGTATGGTGGGTTGATATCTGCCTGCTTTGCAGCAAAGTCACAGACGAAGGTACATGGGATATGTTTCTGCGAAATGCCTTCGGTACAAAACTGGGGCCTGCAATCGCTTCAACTCTTCTCACTGCATCTTCTGAACTTGAAGCCCCTGTACCGGGAGAGATCATTAACTCTCTGCAGGTGAAAAAATACCAACGGGAAGATATCCTTGCCCGTCTAAAAATCGGCAGAAGAATACCTACACTGTTGAATCTGAAATACCTTACAGGCTGGAAAAGCATTTCCTGGGGATTTGCTCTTTTCTGGTTAGTTGTTTCCCGCCAGCAACCCCTGAGGAAGGAGTGATTGTGAAGCCTGCAGTTAACAAGCTTCAGGAGAATACCTCAGAAATGTATCAGAATGCTTTGAAAGTGTATCGTGAAAATGACAATCCACTTGCGGAAACTACATGTATCCAAGCTTTACAAATGCTTGAACAGACCTCCGGACTGGTATACGAAAAAGCGCTGTTTTACAGATTGCTGGCCAATATCTATAACAAAACCGGAGACTACAGGAAATCACTTGAGAACAGTCATGTTTCAGCAGAGCTTTTCCTGACCATTGGAAAAATGGAAGAAGCAGTTCCTGTATACTCAAATTGCGGAGTTCTGCTTCATTACCTGGGGGACCACGCAGGAGCATACAAGATAAATCTGCAGGCTTTTGAACTTGCAGAAAAGAATGGTCTTGAGCAGGAAAAAGCAAGGGTTCTGCTGAATATCGCATCTCTTCTGGTGGAAGCAATGGCCAGAGTAAGAACCCTTAGCGGTATGTTGCCTATCTGCGCTTCGTGCAAGAAGATCAGAGATGACGATGGGTACTGGCAGCAAATTGAATCCTACATTTCCTGCCATTCCGAGGCAGAGTTCAGTCACGGTCTCTGTTCTGATTGCATGAAGAAACTTTACCCCGAAATTGCCGATGAGCTACAGGATACGGTGCAAAGAAAAGCACTGGAATAAATATGAGATTCATGAATACGAAAACGCATTACTCTCTGTATCTGAAAAATAGGTTATCAAGCTGAGAGAAATATTAAAGGATTTCAGACTCATCGCAAAGCTTGAGCTTGTATTGCCTGCCCGACTGTTTTATCTTGTATGGTTAGGCAAAGGAGGATCTCATGAGTAATAGAATCCCACAGCTGACCGTAATGGCAGAAGAACTTCATAGTGCAAGCGAGGAAGAGCTGCAGAAGCTTGCAGTTACTGTTTATGATGTAGTATTTGAAATTTACAAGTCAGGCGAAAACTCTGAAGCAAAGAACATCTGTCTTGAAGCTCTGGAGCTTCTTAACCAGACTGCCGGTGTACTGAAGGGCAAAGGACTTTTAAACAAACTGCTGGCCAATACACTTCATAAAAAGGGGAATCTTAAAGATTCTTTAAAATACAATTTTCTTGCCGGGGAGCAATTGCTTGCAGCAGGAGAGAAAAAGACTGCTGCTTCTGTTTACGGGAACTGCGGAGCATTACTCTACTATCTGGGCGACACTGCAGGTTCATACAAATGGCAGCTTAAGACCCTGCAGATATCAGAAGAAAATGATCTGAAATACGAGAAAGCCCGTGCTCTGGTAAACATCTCAGTTATTCTGGAAAAAAGACGCGAGTATTCTGAAGCTTTGAGCAGTCTGGAACAGGCAAGAATCATTTTCCAGGATTTGTCAGACAACAGAGGCCTTTCCTATTCTCTTTCAGCAATTGCAATAGTTAAGGCTCAACTGGGAGAAACGAAAGAATCTCTTGAGTATCATGAGCATGCTTTAAATCTTAGAAAGGAAATGGGCGAAGAGAGAGAAATACTTTTGTCCTTCATAACTTTTTCCAACCATCTGTCAGACATAAATCGACCGGAAGAAGCAGAGCAGCTTTGTTTGCAGGCTCTTGAAATCACTGATGAATCCCACTGGCCAAATATGCAAGCCATTGTGTTGCTTAATATCATTGATGCCCTGCATGCACAGGGTCTTTACAAAGATGCAACGCAAAGAATAAGTGAGGCTTCTGCACTGTTCGCTACTTTTGACGGGCACAATGATAGCAGAGCCAGGCTGAAAACGCTTGAATCAAAAGTATTGTTCGCTCAGGAAAAGCATAAAGCTGCTTATCTGACTCTTCTTGCTGGTACAGAGGAGAAGGATCAGATTCACAAAGAAAACAGGGATGAAGAAATATCACGAATGAAGATTGCTACAGAGGTGGAAACAAGCCTCAGAGAAAAGGAAATAATTGCACGGAAAAACCTTGAGCTTTCAGAAACGAACGATCAACTCAGAATAGCGCTTGCCCGGGTGAAAACCCTCAGTGGTATGTTGCCTATCTGTGGTTCATGCAAGAGGATCAGAGATGACGACGGGTACTGGCAACAAATTGAATCCTACATTTCCAATCACTCAGATGCAGAATTCAGTCACGGTCTCTGTTCTGATTGCATGAAGAAGCTTTACCCCGAAATTGCCGGTGATGTTCCGGAAGATACCTAGCAATATAGAAATGAGATGATATGAGTATAACTGAAGAGCAGATAGGTGTTCTGCTCACGAAATAGCTGCTTTGTTGATACATGAATCTGTGCCGGAAAAGTGGTTGTCCATGAGTTGCTTCATCTCAGGCTCTACGGAATGAACCAAATGCTCGAGGCCAATATAAACATTATTTCTGGCTCTGGCTCTGACTCTTCCGACCCCAATAAACAATTTGCCATTAAACACTTAAGTGGTATGCTTCCCATCTGCCCTTCGTGCAAGAGGATCAGAGATGATGACGGCTACTGGCAACAGGTTGACTCATACATTTCCAGTCACTCGGCAGCTCAGTTCAAACACAGTTTTTGTGCAGACTGCATGGAAAAACTCTATCCTGATCTGTCGGATGCAGATGAAATGTTTAATGGAGAACAGGGATAGATCATGCAATTTGTGATAATACCGCAACGCTGGAATTCATTCCTTCCCACCTTCAACAATGAGTCCCGGAACAGATGAAACATCGTAGAGCACTTCAACATGGTTTTTGAACAAGAGCTTCTCCGATAGAATCCTGGAAGATTCACGGTCTGTCTCAATGCGCCACAGCTCATTCTCACGGTAAACTATTCCGTTTTCCCTTATGAAACGATGATTTTTCTCTACGATTGAATAGGCAACTGGTAGAGCCTCCCGGCAACGAATTTCTCCGCACAGATATTCATCATCAAGCCATATCTTCAACTGAAAACATGAGGAAGTATTATTCCTGAAGGCAAGATCAAGATAGTTGTAGAATACAGTTGCACCTGTTCCAAAAGGCACTATTCTTTTGTAATCAGGAAATGGATCTGTAGAATGTCTGTGCCGTTCTGTGACCCCAAGCGAAGTATGCAGAACCATCCAGTGAAGCAGGTTTGTAAGCTGACACAGCCCCCCGCCTGCCATAGACGTCAACTTGCCGAATGAAAGCTGTAATCCCGGAGGAAAACCCCGACTGCTCACCGGGTTCCCCACCAGCTTCCAGAAGGAAAATACCTCTGACTGCGCCACCACCAGACCATCGATAAAAGAGACTGCGATCCGAAGACTCTGTACCTTGTTCTTCTGCAGATCAATATCAGTTCCAGCAAGCTTGCGCAGAAGAAGAGAGCTGTGTGAAACCACCACATAAGGAAACAATTCATCTGTAAGATTGGAAGAATAGCTCTCACCGCTAAAGTACCAGCTGCACCGCCTTTTCAGGCGGTGCAGACCTACAGATATTCTATAGAAGAAGGGATTCCTCGAAGAGAGAGGTTTTCTGATACTCATTACTAAAAGAGCCCTGTTACATTCCCTTCTTCATCCACATCCATGTTTTCGGCAGCCGGGGTTGAAGGCAGACCGGGCATCCTCATTATAGCCCCAGTGACCGGAACAAGAAATCCAGCTCCTGCTGAGATCTCTATATCACGAACCGTTACCACAAAGTCTTTGGGTCTGCCCAGCAGTCTGGGATTATCGGAGAGAGATTTCTGGGTTTTTGCAATACAGACAGGAAGTTTGTCATAGCCAAACTTCTTTATTGTTCGCAGATCCTTCTTCGCCTGAGCAGTAAAATCAATATGCTCTGCACCGTAGATCTCCTTTGCAACGATCTCTATCTTGTTCTCCACAGTGTCATTCCAGTCATACAGCGGTTTGAAGGTACCTTTGCAGTCCTGAGCATTATTTACCACCAGCTCTGCAAGATCCTCCATTCCTTTTCCACCTCTGGCAAACCCGTCACCAACAGCAACGGAAATCCCCATATTTTTGCAATAATCAACAACCAGCTCAACTTCAGCATTGGTGTCAGATGCAAATCTATTAAGGCAGACAACTGCCGGCAGTTTGAATTTGCTGATATTCTCAAGGTGTTTTACCATGTTGGGCAGGCCTGCCTCCAGTTTCTTCAGATTAGGAGAATTCAGGTCTCTTTTCTTCACTCCGCCATGCATTTTCAGAGCACGACAGGTTACCACCAGCACTACAAGCGAAGGGCACAGATTACCGTATACGCATTTGATATCAAAGAACTTTTCTGCTCCCAGGTCGAAACCGAACCCAGCCTCAGTAATCACCCAGTCAGAGAATGCTACAGCCATCTTTGTGGCAAGAATCGAGTTGCAACCATGGGCTATATTTGCAAAAGGGCCACAGTGCACAAAGGCGGGGTTTCCCTCGAGAGTTTGAACCAGATTTGGTTTGATAGCGTCCTTCAACAGCATAGCCATTGCACCGGTAACGCCCATCCTCTTGGCTATAACTTCCTTTCCGTCATAAGTCAGCCCGATAAATATCCTGTCAATTCGCTCTTTTAGATCGTCCAGGTCAGTTGCGAGTGCAAGAATTGCCATGATCTCGCTGGCTGCTGTAATATCAAACCCGGTTTCTCTTGGAACACCCTGAGTTTTTCCACCAAGTCCAATAACTATATCTCGCAGTGAGCGGTCATTCATATCCATAACACGCTTGAAACTTACGGTTCTGGCATCCAGCAGACAATCATTCCCCTGATGGAGATGGTTATCAATCACGGTGCAAAGAAGATTATTTGCCGCTGTTATGGCGTGCATGTCTCCGGTGAAATGCAGGTTGATATCTTCCATGGGAATAATCTGCGAGTATCCTCCGCCTGCAGCTCCCCCCTTAATCCCGAATACGGGTCCCAGTGAAGGCTCGCGAACAGCACAGCATACATTCTTACCTATTCTTGCAAGTCCCTGGGTTAAACCTATTGTTGCAGTTGTTTTTCCCTCACCAGCTGGAGTAGGTGTAATTGCCGACACCAGGATCAATTTCCCCTGCCCTTTTTTTCTTTTGTTCAGAGCATCAAGATGCACCTTTGCCTTGTCAGAGCCGTAAAGATCCAGATCCTCCGGTTTAAGCCCAAGCTTCGCTGCGATCTCCAGTATAGGT